>DAOUAQ010000275.1:0-26359 GCA_034433375.1 Anaerolineae bacterium
GAGGAGGAGCGCAAAACCTTTGCTGCGGAATGGCAAAAACGCATCGTCGAACAAAAGCAAAGCTCCCGCGAGAGCCTGATCGCGCAATGTCGGAAGGATTGCCCCACCTGGCCCGCAGAAGAGCTGGAGCCTTGGGCCTTGTCCAAACAGCAAGTGAGCCTCCACATCCTCCAGATATTCGCGCAACAGCGCCCGCCCTGGCGGAAAATCGCTGCCGGGATGCGCTGCTCCACGCTGCTCATTACCGCTGAAGTGGAAAAAGGCGCTATCGTGACCAAAGCCATGGCGGCAGAAGCCACGCAGATCAATCCCAACATCCAGGTCGCCCATATCGCCGGCGCAGGCCACAACATCCGCCGCGAAGCGTTCCAGGCGTATATGGAGACGGTGAAGGCTTTTTTGCAGGGAGAGTAATCGGTAATCGGGGATCGGTAATCGGGGATCGGTAATCAGGGATCGGTAATCAGGGATTGGTGATCAGGGATTGTAATCGGCAACCAGGAATTAGAGCACGTTATAACCCAATCACCAGTCACCGATTACCAGTTACCAGTTACCAATCACCGATTACCAGTCACCGATTACCAGTTACCAATCACCGATTACCAGTTACCAATCACCGATTACCAGTTACCAGTCACCAGTCACCGATTACCAGTTACCAGTTACCAGTTACCAATCACCCTTTACCTTTTCCGCTTTAAGGTGTAAAATAGCGATAAAGTTATTCAATATCGTACAAAAGGAGTCCCTATTATGACAGAACCACGAGGCAGTGTAACCGGCGTCCATCAAGAACACAACGTCAAATTCTACGGGCTTTCGACGTGTATCTGGTGCCGCAAGACGCGCCAGTTCCTCGAAGACGAAAAGGTGGCTTTCGATTTCGTCTACGTAGACCTGCTAGAAGGCGACGAGCGCGACGCGGTGAAGGACGAAATCCGCCCGTGGAACCCGCGCGTCTCCTTCCCCACCATCGTCATCGACGACGCGCAATGCGTGATCGGCTTCAAAACCGACGAGTTGAAGCAGGTATTGGGGCTATGAGCGAGAGCGCCATCACCCCAGAACAAGTGGAGAGGCTGTACCAACGGCTGGACCGGGAAGCGAAGGCCGGGGCGTACAACCTCAATCCCGACAAGTCGTTCACCCTGGGATTGGTGGAAAGCCTGCTCATCAACGAAGCGCGCTACGGCTATTGGGCCTGTCCCTGCCGCCTGGCGGATGGCGTCCGCGAGAAGGACCTCGACCTCATCTGCCCGTGCGACTACCGCGATCCCGACCTGGACGAGTACGGCGCGTGTTTCTGCGCGCTCTACGTCTCCGATGCGGTGCGCGACGGCCAGCAGGAGCTGCAGCCCGTGCCGGAGCGCCGTCCCCTGGGTGGGCCAACCGCGCAAGCCGAAGACCACGAGCACGATGAAGAGTTGGTCGGCTTCACGCGCAGCGGCATCCCGGTGTGGCGGTGCAAAGTCTGCGGTTATCTCTGCGCGCGCCCGCAACCGCCGCTCAAGTGCCCCATCTGCAAAGCGGACAAAGACCGCTTCGAGCGCTTCGCGTAAGAAAATCGTACACGGATTACACGGATTTTATGGATTTTTGTAATGGTCAAGAAGATGTTGAACACATTGGTAACGCGCTTTTTCTACCGCCAAGTCACCAAGTCCGCCAAGAAATCTTAAAAATTTGGCGCTCTTGGCGTCTTGGCGGTTGTTCAATCTCATTCTGACGAATACAGATTCTATGGATTTTTTGTGAAAACTATCCGTGAAATCCGTGTTCATCCGTGTACCTAAACACTGACCAGCTTTTGCACAGTATCGAATTTTCATAAACCGCAAATAAGGACAACAAACTATGACCACTCCATTTACCGTCAAAATTGGCTTTGTACCCTCGTTCCGTTTCCGCTTCACACCCTGGTGCCAGAAAATGCGCGACGATAGCCTAGCGGCGTTCGCCCATGTCAAAGGCATGGAAGTCGTCGTCCCACAGCCCTCTCCCGATGGGAAAACTTCGGACGCCGTGAAAGGCTTGACCCCGCATGGCACCGTCTCCACACTGGACGAAGCCGAAGCCGTGGCCGAATACTTCCGCGACCAGCACGTGGATGGCCTCATCCTCTGTCCGCTGGATTTTGGGGACGAGCGTTCGGCGGTCAAAATCGCCGAGTTGCTCGGCGTGCCAGTGCTGCTCTACGCGACGAAAGAGCCGCCCGCGCCGGATGACGCCGGCCTGTCGCGCGTTTCCGACTCATACTGCGGCAACCTCTCGATGGCCTCCGGGCTATACCGGCGGAAGATCGCTTTCCGCTACGCCGGCCTCTTCTTCCCCGATGAACCGGAACTGCTGGACGAAGTGCAGGATTTCGTGCGCGCCGTCGCCGTGGTCAAGGGCGTGAAAAACGCGCGGCTCGGTCACGTGGGCGTGCGCCCGCCGACCTTCGAGACGGTCGGCTACGACGAAACCGCGCTCATCCGCAAGTTCGGGCAGAACGTCATCTACAGCAACCTCGCGGACATCACCGATGCAGCACACCATTATGCTGACGATGACGCGCGCGTGCAGGTCATCATCGCGGAGATTCGCGGCGGCGTCGCTGCGGTCACCGTGGCAGACGATTACCTGGTCAACGCGGCCAAACTGGAGCTGGCGTTGCGCGATTTCTGGCAGAGGTCGCGGCTATCGGCAATGGCCGTGCAGTGTTGGCCTTCCGTGCAGCGGCTGATGGGGATTTCCGTGTGCGCCGTCTACGGGCGGCTGACCGGGCAGGAGATGCTCACCGCCTGCGAGACCGACGTTCTCGGCGCGCTGGCGATGTTGGTACAGCAGCGCGTCGCGCTCGGCGAAACCATACCGCACTTCATTGATTGGACGATCCGCCACCGCGAGAACCCGAACTGGCTGCTGGCGTGGCACTGCGGCAACGCGCCCACCTGCCTCGCCGCCGATCCGCAGCAGACGGCGCTCCGCTCGCGCCGCGACATGAAGGGCGAACTCGACGTGGAGGAATGTGACACAACGGCAGGCCTGGCGCAGTTCCAGGTGAAGCCCGGCGTCGTCACCTTCTGTCGCCTGGCCGAATACGACGACAAGTGGAAGATGCTCATCAGCACCGGAACCATCGTCCCCTCCGTAGAAACGCTCGCGGGTACGTGGGCGTGGGTCGAGGTCGCGGATCACGACAAGCTGTACCGCACCCTCGTCGAAGAAGGCTTCGTCCACCACGCCAGTATGATTCACGGCGACTACACGAAGGCGCTGCTCGAAGTCTGCAAGTTTATGGACATTGAGGCGGTTTTAGTCTAGGGTTGAAAGTTGAAGGTTGAAGGTTGAAGGTTAAAGGTTGAAAGTTCGGAGTTTGACTTTCGACTTTGGACTTGAGACTTCCGACTCACTCGCGGAGGAATGATAGGATGAGAACGTTTGCGCGCCCGACTGTCGTTGTCAGCAAATGCCTGGGCTTCGCCGCGTGCCGCTATAACGGGGTGACGATCCCCGATACATTCGTGCAGCAGCTCGAGCCTTTCGTCACCTATCTGCCGGTCTGCGCGGAGGTGGAAATCGGCCTGGGCGTGCCACGCGATCCGGTGCGGATTGTGCTCGTGAATGACGAACCGCGCCTGCTCCAACCCACGACCGGCGCGGACGTCACCAAAAGGATGCAGGCTTTTGCGGACGCCCACCTTGCATCGCTTAACGACATTGATGGCTTCATGCTCAAAGGACGCTCCCCTTCGTGCGGGATCAAGGACGTAAAGGTATACCGGGGCGTCGAGAAAGGCGCGGCCTCGACCCATAAAGGGCGCGGCTTCTTCGCCCAGGCCGTGCTCGAACGTTACGGGCATCTGCCGGTCGAAGAAGAAGGGCGGCTGACCAACTTCACCATCCGTGAACACTTCCTCACAGCGCTGTTCGCACTGGCGGATTTCCGCGCTGTCAAAGCCTCCGCGGCAATGCGCGAACTGGTGCGCTTCCACACCGACAACAAGCTGCTGCTGATGGCCTACAGCGAGAGCCAGTACCGGCTTATGGGGCCAATTGTCGCCAACCACACCAAGAAACCCGCCACCGAGGTCATCACTGCTTACGAAACCCACCTGTGGAAGGCGCTGGCCCATCCCGCGCGGCGCACGGCGGGGATCAACGTGCTGATGCACGCACTCGGCTACTTCTCCGAAAAACTCACCTCCGACGAGAAAGCCTATTTCCTGGACACGCTGGAAAAGTATCGCGCCGAGAAAGTCCCGCTGAGCGTGCCCGTGAGCCTGCTTGGCGCGTGGATCGCGCGCTTCAAAGAGCCGTACCTGGCGCGGCAGACGTTCTTCGCGCCGTACCCGGAATCGCTGGTCACCATCAGCGACTCCGGCAAAGGCCGCGACTTGAGTTGAGCCGTTAGCGCGTTTGAACGTTGAAACGTTCAAACGCGCCAACGTTCCAACGGTTTTAGGAGGCGAGAGATGCAAACTTTTTCCTGGGAGTTCCCCTACCGTTCGCAGCGGATGCCAGTGTTGGCGCAGAATGTTGTGGCGACGTCGCAGCCGCTGGCGGCGCAGGCCGGGTTGGACGCGCTACGCCGCGGCGGCAACGCCGTGGATGCAGCGCTGGCAACCGCCATCGCGCTCACCGTCGTCGAGCCGACAAGTAACGGTATTGGCAGCGACGCCTTCGCCATCGTGTGGGATGGCGCGCAGCTCCACGGCCTTAACGCCTCCGGGCGCGCGCCGCAGGCGCTCACGGCGGAGCGGTTCGCCGGGCTGGCGCAGATGCCTACTGTCGGCTGGGATCCGGTGACGGTTCCCGGTGCAGTCAGCGCGTGGGTGGCGCTGTCAGAACGCTTCGGGCGGCTGCCGTTCAGCGATCTGTTCGCGGCGGCGAGCCACTACGCGCGCGACGGCTTCCTCGTTTCTCCGATTACGGCAATGGCGTGGGACGGCGCGCCGCAACGGTATGCAGCGTACCCGTCATTTGCGGCCACGTTCGCGCCCAATGGACGCGCTCCCTACCCCGGAGAACTGTTCCGCTGCCCGGATCAGGCCGGCACGTTGGAGCGCATCGCTGCGACAAAGGGCGAAGCGTTCTATCGCGGCGCATTGGCGGAGCAGATCGTCGCGCACGCCAAAGCCACTGGCGGGCTGTTGACAATGGACGATCTGGCGACGCACGCGCCCGAATGGGTCACGCCGCTGGCGCAGGCGTACCACGGTTACTGCCTGCACGAAATCCCGCCGAACGGGCAAGGGCTTGCGGCGCTGATCGCGTTGGGCATCTTGCAGCACTTCGACCTGGCGCAGTATCCCGTCGATTCTGCCGATAGCCTGCACCTGCAAGTCGAAGCAATGAAAATCGCGTTCGCGGAGGCGCACCGCCACATCGCCGATCCCGCGTGGATGGACGTTCCGCCGGAGACGCTGTTGGATGAGATGTTCCTGGCGGAGCACGCGCGGCAGATTCGGATGGACGCAGCGCAATTCCCCGAGGCCGCACTGCCCACCGACCACGGCACAGTCTACCTCACCGCCGCCGACGCCAGTGGAATGATGGTTTCGTACATTCAATCGAACTACATGGGCTTTGGTTCCGGCATCGTCATCCCCGGCACGGGCATCAGCCTGCAAAATCGCGGCGCGGGTTTCCGACTCGAGGCTGGGCATCCCAATCGCGTCGCGGGTGGCAAACGACCCTACCATACGATCATCCCAGGGTTTGTCACGCGACAGGATCAGCCGGTGATGAGCTTCGGTGTGATGGGCGGGCACATGCAGCCGCAGGGCCACGTGCAGATGATGGTGCGTCTGTTCGATTACGGGCAAAATCCGCAAGCAGCGTCCGATGCGCCGCGCTGGTACATCGAGGAAGACCTGACCAGGCTCTCGTTAGAGCTGGGTTTCGCCCCGGAGGTGGTGACGGAACTGCGGCAGCGCGGGCATCATGTCACCGCTGACCTGCCGCCTGGCCGGTTCGGCGGCGCGCAGTTGATCTACCGGATAGACAACGGCGGCTACTGCGCGGGGACGGATTGGCGGAAGGATGGGCAAGCTGTGGGTTACTAACCACAAATGGACGTTGCTCATTGGCGAAAAAACACCCGAGAAAGTCTTGACAATCCCCATAACTGCGTTATAATACTTGGTAAGTAAAATTAACTTTCTAAGTGCAGTGAATACGGCTTATTGGCGAACGCACGGGCTCGGTTTACAAATTGGGCTGTTTGGTGAAACCCCAATTTTTATTCAACACACAGGGAGTACTTGGAGCGATGAGCGATTCGGTTACACTGCAAGATGTAGAACGTCCTGAACGTCGCAAGCGCAATCTCAGTCGCAAAACACCCCATCCCCCGACCGGCGCAGGTTCCCGGTTGAAGAAGATTTTCAACATAGACGACCTGGAACTGAGCCTTATAGCGCTGCCTACTTTTATCTGGTATATCCTCTTTGCCTATCTGCCAATGTTCGGCATTATCATCGCGTTTGTCCGCTTCCGGCCTATCAGGGGCGCCAATTTCCTGGTCAGTCTGCTCCGCAGCGAATTTGTGGGCCTCTATAATTTCCGGTATCTCTTTACTTCGCCAGACGCGGCCATCGTCTTTCGCAACACGCTAGGGTACAACATCGTGTTCATTGTGATGGGTGTTGTCGTGCCCCTCACCCTGGCCGTGATGATGTCTATGCTCTACTCACAAAGGCTGGCCAAGGTTTGCCAAACGGCCATCTTTCTGCCCTATTTCCTATCCTGGGTGGTGGTCAGCTATTTCGGCATGGCGTTCTTGAGCGTCAACCGGGGCCTGGTCAATCAAATCCTCACCGCTGTGGGGCGCGATCCGGTGCAGTGGTATATGTCGCCCCAGTATTGGCCCTACATCCTGGTGGGCGTCAATCTGTGGAAGAACGTGGGATACGGGATGGTCCTCTATCTGGCGAGCATCTCCAACATTGACACCACGCTGTATGAAGCCGCTGTGGTGGATGGCGCTTCCAAGTGGCAGCAGGTAAAGCACATTACCCTGCCCCTGCTCAAGCCTATGGTGATTATCCTCTTTATCCTCTCCGTGGGCGGCATATTCTACTCGGATTTTGGCCTGTTCTATATTATGCCCAGAAACCAGGGCGCGCTGTCCAACGTCACCCAGACCATTGATGTCTATGTCTACAAGGCTCTGATGCAAATGAACAACCTCGGTTTTGCTTCCGCTGCCAGCTTTTTGCAGTCGGTGTTCGGGTTCATCACCATCTTTGCCGCCAATACTATTGTCAAAAGACTGGATCCGGAAAGGGGGTTATTCTAATGACAGCACGCAAGACCACGATGATGTCCCGCTCTCGGCGTGAACCAGATAGTGTGGCGCGGTTCAACCGCGTCTCCCCCTTGGTCAATGCGGTGTTCTCTGTGGTGTTTATTGTGCTGGCCCTGGCCGCTACGCTGCCGCTGGTTTTTGTCATCACCATTTCCCTCTCCTCCGATCAGTCTATCCAGATGTACGGATACCGCTTTATTCCCAAAGAGTGGACCATTGATGCCTACACTTACCTGTGGCTGTTACAGGACTATGTAGGAAGGGCCTTTCTAGTATCTGTTGGCACCACCGTTGTCGGGACCGCGTTGGGGATTCTCCTGAATGCTACCCTGGGGTATGTGCTGTCGCGCAGGAGCTATGCCTTGCGCAAGTTTTTTACCATTTTGATCTTTATCCCTATGTTGTTCAACGGCGGCCTGGTTGCTTCGTACATGATCAACACCCAGTTGTTGAAGCTGGGCAACACCTATTGGGCGCTCATCCTGCCGCTTACAACATCATCCTTCTTCATCATCATCCTGCGCACCTTCTTCCAAACCACCATTCCTGAGGAAGTCATTGAGTCCGCGCGGATTGATGGGGCATCTCAATTTCGGATTTTTTCCGCCATCGTGTTGCCTCTCTCGCTCCCGGCCATCGCCACCATCGGGCTGTTCCTCTCGTTTGCCTACTGGAATAGCTGGTTCCCGGCCCTGATGTACATCCAATCCACCCATGCCCACATGTACCCGCTGCAATACGTGCTGATGAGCATTGAGCGAACGATTCAGGATTTGGTGCGCAACGCGCAATTTATGCTGCCAGCGGAGACACTCCAGGGGCTTCCTACAGAGGCGGTGCGTATGGCCATCGTTGTGGTGGCCGTCTTGCCCATCGCCCTGTCGTACCCCTTCTTCCAGAAGTATTTTATCTCAGGTTTGACGATAGGGGCGATTAAGGGGTAACGTCCCTGTCCTTCACGGGAGGTGATCGTGCCTCCCTCAATCAATACAAACCCCAGCGAAAGGAGGTGCAGCCTGGTCCTGAACCAGAACCATCGTTTGTTATCAACCGAGTAGTTCACCCTTTTATAACACTAGGAAGAGAAAGGAGATTGCGCAGTGAAGAGAAATCTGATGTTGGTCCTGTTTGTGTTGTTGGTCGTCGCGTCGTTGGTTGGCTGTGGCAGCACCCCAGCCACCACGCCTGAAACCGCCGCTCCCGCCGCTACCCAGCCTCCTGCGGCCGCAAAGCCGGCGGAGCTAATTTGGATTATGGGCAATCCCGGACAGGTGCCACCCGAACAGGCTATGGTCGAGGAGAAGCTCAACGAGATCTCGGTGGCCGCGTTAAACGCCAAGGTCACGACCCTGTATTACGACAACGAGCGAACCATGCTGGCCCTGTCCGCCGGTGACGATTGGGACATGGTGTTTACCTGCGAGTGGTTCAACAACTTCCCCACCCAGGCCCGCGCGGGCTACTATGCTGACCTCACCGACTTGTTGCCCACCGTAGCGCCGGAGCTGTATGCGACGATGCCGGAAATCGTTTGGGAAGGCGCCAAAGTGGATGGCAAGATCTATGCCATCCCGGTGAAGAAGGACTACGCCGCCGAGCTGTTCTGGGTGATGGACAAGGCGCTGTTCGAAGACACGCTGGGTATGCCGATCCCCGACAAGATGAGTTTCTTCGACATCGAGAAGTATCTGGCGGCGGCGAAAAAGGGCTATGACGATGGCCTCGCCGGCGCGGAAAAGGCCCAGTATCCGATGTTTATCACCCGCGGCGGTGTGGGTGGGTTAACCAGCGAGTTCGACAACATCCACCGCGGCGCTATGCTAGGCATCCCCTACTCGGCGAGTGCGGCAAATGTTGATAAAATCGTGGTGATCCTTGAGCATCCGGATCTGTACGATCGTCTGGTTGCGGTGCATAAGTGGTACAAAGCCGGTTATATCAACCCCGACGCCGCCACCCTGGATACTGCCCCCTACTCCCCCGTGTGGGCCGGCCAGGGCTTCTACGGCGCCGACGCCATCTGGACCCAGAGCACTGGCGTCGTGGTCAAGATCAGCAAATTCAGCGGCCCCAACCTGTCCACGGCCTCTATCCGCGGCGCGATGAACGCCATCAACGCCAGTTCGCCGAACGTGGAGTTGGCCCTGAAGTACCAGCAATTGGTCAACACCAACCGCGAGTACCGCGACATGCTCCGCTACGGCGTGCCGGGCGTCCATTTCAAATATCAGGACGATGGCACGGTCATGGTCAACGAGCGAGGCCGGGGCAACTATCGGCCCTGGGCCTTCTCTCAGGGGTCATACTCCCTCAGCTCGGTGGAAGCCGCGGAGGGCGTGACCGTTGATCCCAAGATGTGGGATGTGATCTTTGACGGATACAAAAACCTGAAGTCCACCAACGCCATCGGATTCGCCTTTGACGTCACCCCGGTGGAAGGCAAGCTCGCCGCTCTACAGGTGATCGTTGACAAGTACTGGACCGGGCTGATTACCGGCATCTCGGATCCCGCCGTTGAAGTACCCAAGATGATCGCCGAGATGGAAGCCGCCGGGCTGCGCGACGTTCAGGCCGAAGCGCAAAAGCAGTTTGACGCATTTCTAGCCAACGCCAAGAAATAAGTCAGGGCTATTGCATTTAAGCTGGCACAACCTTCCGGGAAGTTCAGCACGACCTTGCAATTAGCCAAAAACCGTTTAATTCCAGGATTGTGCTCTACATCATTCGCATAGCTTCCCGGAAGGTGCAAACAAAAGCCCTCCTCGGAGATACTCCGGGGAGGGCTTCTGGTACCACAATCTCACGCCGACGCCGCCCGCCGTGATCCCCAACTACACCAAGCTGGATGAGACCACCAATCTTCATGTCACCGGCGTGATGAAAGCGATCAATCCAGTAGACTACCGGCTTGTGGTGACTGGAATGGTCACTACTCCCCTAAGTTTGACCTACGATGAACTGCGGTGTATGCCAAAACGTGAAGTACGCGCGCTGCTCGTCTGCCCTGGCTTCTTCGAGGACGACGCAACGTGGGCCGGCGTACCGCTGGACTACGTCCTGGAGATGGCCGATCGCGCCGGACGCATCGGCGATTGTGCTACGCGGCGCTGATGGCTATACAGCGCGCCTGACGTTCGATGTGGTGCGTGACGGAAATCGCCATATCCTGGCCTACGAATGGGAAGGCGAGCCGCTGCCGGCTTTACACGGTTTTCCGGTGCGCGGCGTCTTTCCCGGTCAACAGGGCAACAAAGGGGTCAAATGGTTGCTTGAAATTGAAGTGCGGTGACAGAAAACGTCAATGCAGCGGCGTTTGTTAACGTTAGGCACTTTGTAGGTAAAACCACGACGAAACCTATTGACACGGGGAAAAATCTATGATATATTTATAACAGTTTCGGTAACGATACCGGTATCAATACCGGCACTGATAGCATATATAGTTCACAACCTTTGCAACGCTATGAATCGCTCAAAAACTTCACTCACTATTCGAGATGTTGCCGAAGCCTGCGGCGTTTCGATTTCTACAGTGTCCCGTGTGCTGAACGATAAGGATGATGTTTCGGCAGAAACCTATGAAAAAGTTCAGCGGGTGATCGCTGAACTGGGGTACACATCCAGCCTCGCCGCGACCGGTATGCGCAGCCGGCGCATCAATGTCATCGGAATTTTGGTGGTTGATCTGGGCAATCCTTTTAGCCTGGAACTATTCAAGGGAATCGGTAGAGCCATACACGGCACTGAGTACGACCTGATCGTTTACAGCAGCGGGCGCATCGCCGCAACCGCGGAACAGGGATGGGAACGCCGACACCTATCGCGGCTGGATGGCAGCATTATTGATGGCGTGCTAGTTGTGACGCCCACAACAAATGATCTTGTTTCGACGTCGCCGCTGGTTGCCATTGACCCGCATGAGGACAACGTGTTTCCTGCCGTCATTTCAACTAACCGCGAAGGCGCCATGATGGCGATGGAATACTTGATCGGCCTGGGACACCAGCGCATTGGTTACATCACCGGTCGCCACGGGTTGGAGAGTTCAAATCGCCGTCACCAGGGGTATGTTGACGCGCTTCAGCGGGCCGGCTTACCGGTTGACGCGGAACTTATCCAGCCGGGCGACTATACGCGGGAAATGGGCTTTCACTGCGCGCAGCGCCTGTTCAATTTGCCGGAGCCACCCACGGCGATCTTTGCCGCCAATGACCAATCTGCACTCGGTGTTGTTGACGCAGCATCCGAGGCCGGCCTGCGTATTCCCGACGATCTGTCAGTGGTTGGCTTTGACAATATCCCAGAAGTCACATGTTCGTTGCCAGGATTGACAACGGTGGATCAATCCGTGAGCGAGATGGGGTATATGGCAGCCACGATGTTGATCAAGTTGATGCGCGGGGAGCCGCTGGACGAGTCACTTTGCAAGGTGCCCGTTCAGTTGATTATCAGGGATTCATGCCGATCTCTCCGCTGAAGGCGTGACACATTTATCATGTCTGCGGTAACGAACCAACAAGAGACAGCAAGAATTCGACAATTCCCTATTGACAATCGCTATTTTCAGGCTACAATTGAATTATTCAATGAAACTTCAGTCTTTCACCTGAAAAAAGACAAGGGTATGGTAAGTTCCATCACACTACACGATGTAGCAAAATTAGCCGGTGTATCCATAGGCACAGCCTCCCAAGCCTTGAACAACCGTCCAAACGTCGCGCAGGATACGCGCACTCGTGTTTTAGACGCAGCCAGGACACTGGGGTATCCGGTCAAAGAAAGTGATAATGGGACTGCCGACAATCCACTCTCGGTCATTGGATTACTCACCAAGCACGACTATGGTTTCCCATTCGAGGTCAATGCGTTTTATTCCTACATCCAGGCTGGTGTCGAAAGCGAGTGTCGCCGCCACAACCTTAGCTTGATGTTTTCCAACATCGAAGTTGATCCTGCTAACCATCCCATTATGTGGCCGTCAATGATCACTGAACAACGTATTGACGGCCTTATTTTAGCAGGCACTTTTATCGAAAACACCATCGGGTTACTCGGACAACGCATTGACATTCCGATCGTGCTCGTGGATAGCTACGCGCCAAATTTGCCCTTTGACAGCATCGTGATTGGCAACGTTGAGGGCGCGAGCACGGCGGTTGACTATCTCATTCAGCAGGGACATACGCACATTGGATTGATCGGGTGGGCCAAGCAGTCGCCCCCTAGCATTGGCGAGCGACAGATAGGCTACCTCCGCACCCTTGAAGCGCACAATATCACCGCACGGCATGTCGAAGAATCGGGCCTCAACCGCGAGGAGGGCTACCGAGCGGCGAAAATGCTCTTGCAACGCGCGCCGGAGGTCACGGCGATTTTCGCCTGCAATGATTTGACAGCGATCGGCGCTATTCACGCGGCGCGCGAGATGGGATTGACGGTGCCCGGCGATTTGTCCATTATCGGATTTGACAATATTGATATGGCAAAAGAGGTGACCCCTTCGTTAACCACGGTCCACGTCTACAAAACATGGCTAGGCATCTTCAGCGTGCGGCAGCTCATTGCGCGGGCCATGAATCCAGAGCAACCTAAAACGACTATGCATCTGGTGACGGATCTGGTCATACGCGAGTCCGTAAGTCGCCCGCGAAAGTGATCCAGCTATTAAAAACGACAACACTTCATAGAAAGGAGGTTACTATCGGAGCGAATAAAATACATAGATAAGCACCCTTTTGACGTCAAAAACCATTCAAAACTCATTAGGAGGAGTGACATGCGTAAGTATCTCTGGATTGCCAACGTATTTGTTGTTCTGACGTTGCTACTCGCAGGTTGCGGTACGCCAGAAGTCGTCGAGAAGACCGTCGTCGTCGAAAAGACCGTCGAAGTCGAGAAGACTGTCGAGGTCGAAAAGAAGGTCGAGGTCGAAAAGAAAGTCGAGGTCGTCGTGACCGCGACTCCGCTGCCGCCGAGCGCTTACAAAGAGGCCCCCATGCTGGCCGGTCTGGTCGCTGCGGGTGAATTGCCCCCTATAGACGAGCGTCTGCCGGCCAATCCGAAGGTCATCCAGCCGCTCGTTGAGCAAGGCCAATACGGCGGCGAGTTGCGCTTTGGTTTCACCGGCACCAATCCTGAATGGGGTGGATTGCTCTTCTTTGCTGCCTGGGAGCACCTGACCATCTGGAAACCCGATTTCAGCGGCGTCGAACCGAACCTTGTCGAGAGCATTGATGTCAGCGACGATGTGACAACCTACACCTTCCACATGCGCAAGGGCATGAAGTGGTCAGATGGCGTAGATTTCACGGCGGACGACATCGCATTCTACATCGAAGACGTCCTGTTCAACACCGACCTGAACCCTGGTGGGCCTAATACTGACTGGATTCCTACCGGTCAAGGCCCCGATATGAAATTCGAGAAGATTGATGATTATACCTTCAGACTGACCTTCCCGAAGCCTTACGGTACGTTCCTCTACGTCTTGGCGCAGTGGCAAGGTCGGTATTTCGCCATGTACCCCAAGCACTACCTGCAACAGTTCCACAAGAAATACAACGATAAGGTGGATGATCTGGTCAAGGCAGATGGCACTGTGGCTGACTGGATGGGTTTGTTCAACAAGTACGGCGGCGATGGGTGGGGCAACCCCGGTACGTTCTATCTCTACCCTGAGCACCCCTCACTGTACCCCTGGATCACGACGCGACCTCTAGGCACCGGTACGCAGGTGTGGATGAAACGCAATCCGTACTACTGGAAAGTGGATACCAACGGCAACCAACTGCCCTACATTGACACCGTTCTGGCGACCTCTTACCAGGATGCGGAAAGCCGCACCTTCGCGATGCTCAATGGCGATATCGATGCCTTGAAAGACCCGGGCGGCGAAAACCGCATCATCTACCACGATGCAAAGGACGAAGGCAAACCGATCAGCATCTATTACCCGAAATCTGATGGCGCCAACACCAACACGGTCCATTTCAACCAGACCATTGCCGATGAATACAAAGCCGGCGTTTTCGCGGACATCAACTTCCGCATCGGGATGTCCTACGCCATCAACCGCGCGGAGATCATCGAGATCGTCCACAATGGTCAGGGTACCCCCGCTCAACAGGCCCCGAACAACGATGGGCCGCTGTACATCGAAGGCATGGACACCCAATACATCGAGTACGATACCGCCAAGGCGACCCAATACCTCGATAAAGTCTTCACCAACGGGAAGGGTGCCGATGGCTACTACCTGGATGATCAAGGCAAGCGTTTTGAGATGATCTTCACCGTCCAAAATGACCTCAGCTACGGCACCACCTACGTTCAGGTGGCTGAACTGCTGATTGGTTATTGGGACAAGGTTGGTGTCAAGGCGACCTTGAATTCCATCGCGAGTGACCCGTACGAAGTTGCCCTGACAGATAACACGATTGAGTGCATCGTCTTCACCGGAGAAGGCGGCGCCGGGATCACCCCCATCCTCGATCCTCGCTACTACGCCCCGCTCCATGGGTATCAGTCCTACTTCGGCCGTGGTTGGCACGCCTGGAGAGTCAAGGACTCAGAGGATGTCCAGGTTGAACCGCCGCAATGGGCGAAAGATGCCTATGCCAAGTACGAAGAAGTTCTCATGCAGCCGACACAAGAACAACAGATCGAGAAAATGATGATCGTTCTGCAGGAGGCCAAGGAACGCTTCTACGTACTGGGTATCTCACGACCAGGGGAAATGTACTATCCCTACAACTCTCGCCTGGGTGGTATCCCTGCCACCTGGTACGATGGGTGGGCCGAGGGGGTAGCAAAAATCACCTACCCCGAACAGTGGTTCATCAAACAGTAAGTGCTTAGGTTCTATGTGCTCCGGCGAGAATCTCGCCGGAGCACATCCCTTCGAAGTATTCTCAAGGAGTATACCATGTGGAAATATCTATTTCGGCGTTTTCTTTCGATGCTCTTTACTGTGTGGGTCATCTCAATGCTCTCTTTTGCGCTCATTCAACTCCCACCGGGCGATTATGTAACCACGCTGGTCAACCGGCTTGTGACAACTTCAGCGGGTGCGGCCACGATATCCAGCGAATACGTCGAGCAATTGCGTGAAAGATATGGCTTTAACCAACCCATGTATGTTCAATACCTCAAATGGATTGGGAGAATTCTGACGAGGGGAGAATTTGGCTACTCGTTCGTTTACACACGTGATGCGGCCGTGATGATCACAGAACGTCTACCGATGTCTTTTGCGTTGTCATTCGCCAGTATGATCCTGGTATGGGCCGTGGCTTTGCCCATCGGTATTTATTCTGCTGTCCGCCAATACTCGTTAGGAGATTACGTCTTCAGCTTTATCGGGTTTATTGGCTTGGCAGTGCCGAACTTCCTGTTAGCACTTATTCTACTTTTTATCACGTATAAATACTTCGACCAGGCCATGATCGGCTTGTTTTCTCAGGAATTCGCCTCTGCGCCGTGGAGCATGGCAAAATTTGTTGATATGTTGAAGCATTTATGGATTCCAGCGATGATTATTGGCCTGGGCGGCACCGCCGGCTTGATTCGCACGATGCGGGCAAATTTGCTCGATGAACTGAATAAACCTTATGTGGAGACAGCACGTTCCAAAGGCTTGTCCGAGCGACGGTTGCTATGGAAATATCCGGTGCGTCATGCCATGAACCCATTCATCAGCACGATTGGGTGGGCATTGCCCGGTTTTGTCGCCGGTGACGTGATCGTTTCCATCGTGTTAAACCTGCCAACCTCCGGACCGGTTCTATTCAACGCCTTGAAACAGCAAGATATGTATGTGGCGGCCGGGTTTATTTTAATGTTGAGCATCTTGACCGTGATCGGCACATTTATCTCCGATATTTTGCTGGCCCTTCTTGACCCACGCATCCGCCTTCAATAATTCCTGATAGAAAGAGGTAACTCACAATGACCATCAATGAAATTGACTTAGCACTCGCCAATCGCGCCAGCGGCAGCCCAGCCATCGAGAGTGATGTGCGAGTAGAAGTGGCTTCTCAATGGCAGCTCATGTGGTGGAAATTCAAAAGGCATAAGCTGGCGATGTTTGGGGGGACGCTCGTTTTGTTCTTCTATCTTCTGGCGATCTTTGCAGAGTTTTTTGCTCCCTTCCAGTTTACAACGTATAACGACCAATATGTGTATGCGCCGCCACAGATGATTCACTTCTTTCGTGATGGCAAACTGAGCCCTTATGTGTACGGGTACAAATTTGAACGCGATCCCATTTCGTACAAGAAGACCTGGGCGATTGACGAATCAGTCATTGTGCCGCTCCGGTTTTTCAATCGCGGCGACCCCTATAAACTTTGGGGATTAATCCCTTCTGATGTGCATCTGGTCGGCCCCGTTAACGCCAAAGACCCCTTTTATTTGCTAGGCGCGGACAAAAGCGGGCGTGACGTTTTCAGTCGCATTATTTATAGCGCGCGGGTTTCATTGACCGTCGGGTTGGTCGGCGTAGCCATCAGTTTGACGATTGGTATTCTGGTAGGTGGAGTTTCAGGCCTGGTGGGCGGCGTATTGGATAACGTGATCCAACGCCTGATTGAGGTTTTAATTTCTATACCCACTTTGCCGGTTTGGTTGGCCCTGGCAGCCATGGTACCGCTAAGTTGGAGCGCGCTCAGGGTTTATTTCATGATCACGCTCATCTTATCCCTGGTGGGGTGGATGGGTATGGCGCGTGTGGTGCGCAGCAAGTTTCTGGCTTTGCGCGAAGAGGATTTCATTATGTTGGCGCGCTTGGATGGGGTGCCTATGGGACGTATGATCACCAGGCACATGATCCCCTCTTTCTTGAGTCACATTATCGCCTCCATCACACTCTCCATCCCCGGTATGATCCTGGGTGAAACAGCTTTGAGTTTCTTGGGGTTGGGGTTGCGCCCCCCCGTGGTGAGTTGGGGGGTGATGCTCCAGGACACACAAAAAGTGGCGGTCATTGCCATTTACCCCTGGCTGCTATTTCCGGCCGTGGCGGTGATTATCGTGGTTTTGGCTTTGAATTTCTTGGGTGATGGCTTGCGCGATGCAGCGGATCCATATCAGTAAAAGAGATAAGTAAAGGTACCCCTTATGGCTGACAATAACAATACCCTGGTTCAAGTTAGAGACTTAAAAATCCATTTTTTCACCAACGAAGGCACCGTGCAAGCGGTAGATGGCGTCACGTTTGATATTCGCAACGGTCAAACCTTGTGTATGGTGGGTGAAAGTGGCTGCGGCAAGAGCGTCACCGCCCGCGCCCTGTTACAGATTGTGCATCGTCCTGGCAAAATCGTTGATGGCGATATTATCCTGTATCGCAAGAGAAGTCACAACCAAACTGAGGAGGTCAACATCAGTAAGCTGGAACCAAAGGGGTCTGTCATTCGCTCGATCCGCGGTAAGGAAATCTCCATGATATTCCAGGAACCTATGACCTCCCTGAGCCCCATGTATACGGTGGGCAACCAGATCATGGAAACCATCAGGTTGCATACCAAAGCTGACAAAAATCAAGCGCGCGAACGTACACTCGAGATGCTAAAGTTCGTAGGGATTCCACGCCCGGAGCGTATCATTGACGAATACCCATTCCGCCTGTCAGGTGGTATGCGCCAACGGGCGATGATTGCAATGGCATTGTCCTGCAACCCTAGCTTGCTCATTGCCGATGAGCCAACAACAGCGTTGGATGTGACAACGCAAGCCCAAATTATTGACCTTATGCAGGGGTTACAAAAAGATTACGATATGGGAATTTTGTTCATCACCCATGATTTGGGTGTAGTAGCCGAAGTCGCCGACAATGTAGCCGTCATGTATTTGGGCAATGTCGTTGAATACAGTGACGTACGCACAATTTTTCACGACCCCCAGCACCCATACACACAATCATTACTACGATCCATTCCCAAAGTTACCGCCACGCGTGAAAAGCTGGAAGTGATTAGAGGGATGGTGCCCAGCCCGTTCCGCCGACCATCGGGATGCCCTTTCCACCCGCGTTGCCCCAAGGCCATGCCCGTATGTTCGCAAGTCGAACCTCACACCATTGACCTTACCGAGAATCACCAAGTTCGTTGTTTACTATATGATAAAAGCGCTAGAAATTCTGTGCGGGAGATGGCACAATGACCGAGCAAACACCACAAAGTCAACTTAGTCCAGCAGTCAACAATGGGCAACCGCTGCTAGAAGTCCGCAACCTGAAAATGTATTTCCCGATTGTCAAAGGTATTTTCGGAAAGATAACGGGATACGTTAAAGCAGCAGATGAGGTGTCTTTCTCAATCCGGCCTGGTGAAACTTTGGGCTTAGTCGGAGAGTCTGGGTGTGGAAAAACGACCGTGGGACGTTGTATCGTCCGCGCCTACAAACCAACTGCCGGGAATATCATCTATCGCCGCGCCGATGAGACGAACGTTGACCTGGCTAAGGTTGACAATAAAGAGCTGCAGACATACCGCAAAGATATCCGTATAATCTTTCAAGATCCATTTTCATCGCTCAACCCGCGTATGAATGTATATGAAATTATTAGCGAGGTGTTGCGGGTCAATAATATGTGCTCGCCCAAGGAAATGGAATATCTGGTAGCCAATACGATGGAGCAATGTGGCCTGCGCCCGGAATATATGCGGCGTTATCCGCACGCTTTTTCGGGAGGCGAACGCCAACGCATTGGGATCGCCCATGCTTTAGTGACCTCGCCGCGTCTGGTGGTATGCGATGAAGCTGTCTCCGGTTTGGATGTTTCGGTGCGCGCGCAAATCCTTAACCTGATGGAAGACCTACGGCGCGACATGAACCTCACGTACTTGTTCATCTCTCACGACCTGAGCGTCATTCGCCACATCTGCGATCGCGTGGCGGTGATGTACGTAGGCAAATTGGTGGAATTGGCAGATGCCAACACGCTTTATACAAACCCATTGCACCCCTATACCGAGTCCTTGATGTCCGCCGTACCCATTCCCAATCCGGATGTGCGCGAGCGCAAGAATCGCATCCGCCTGGAAGGCGAAGTCGCCGATCCCTCCAACCCGCCGCTGGGCTGCTATTTCCACCCGCGTTGCCGCTATGCCAGAGAACGTTGCAAAACTGAAACACCTGTCTTGCGCGATATGGGCAACGACCATTTCGTCGCCTGCCATTTCGCGGACGAATTGGAACTCGTCGGCGTCCGTATGGCCTAAACTTATGTTGTGGAAGTGGATGCTGCCAATCATCCCCTCATGTGGGTCGTTATGATCGGCGAACACTATGTGCGGATTGAGCCTGACCAGAACATCCATCGAAAACCCATCAGGCATAGAAAGGAGGTTATCACCGGGACGAATAAATACACAGGTAAGCACCCTTTTGGCGTCAAAAACCATTTCAAAATTCACTAGGAGGAGTGATATGCGTAAGTATGTGTGGATTGCCAATGTGTTTATTGTGCTGACGTTGCTGCTGGCCGGATGCGCCACACCAACGCCACAAGTCGTCGAGAAGGTCATTGAAAAGACCGTCGAAGTCCAAGTCGAAAAGACCGTCGAAGTCGAAAAGAAGGTCGAGGTCGAAAAGAAAGTCGAGGTCGTTGTCACCGCGACCCCGCTGCCGCCAAGCGCCTACAAAGAGGCCCCGATGCTGGCCGGTCTGGTCGCCATCGGTGAACTCCCCCCCGTGGACGAGCGCCTGCCGGTCAATCCGATGGTTGTCAACCCACTCGTTGAGCAGGGTCAATACGGCGGCGAGCTGCGGTACGGTTTCACCGGCGGCCCGACGTGGGGTGGTATGCTCTACCTCACCAACTGGGAGCATCCTGTCACCTGGAAGCCTGACTCCAGCGACTTCGAACCGAACATCATCGAGTCCTGGGAAGCCAACGCCACCGCCACGGAGTATACCTGGCACCTGCGCAAGGGATTGAAGTGGTCCAACGGCGATCCCTACACCGCCAACGACATTACCTTCCTCGTTGACGATGTGTTGAGCAACCCGGAACTGTTTCCTGGCGGCATCGGCGTGGATTGGCTGCCCAAGGAACAAGTTGATGGCTTCAAAGTGGAGAAGATTGACGACTATACCGTCAAATTCATCTTCCCGAACCCCTACGGTACGTTTATGATGTCTTTGGCAACGTGGAATGGACGCTATTTCGCGCAATATCCCTTCGAATACCTCAAGCAGTTTCATATCAAGTACAATCCCGATGTCCAAAAACTGGTGGACGCCGATCCACAGGCTGAGGACTGGGCCGCGCTCTTCTTGCTGCGAGCACCCGGCACCTGGGGTGATCCGTCCTACTTCCATCAATATCCGGACCTGCCCACGCTAGGCCCCTGGGTCGTGAAGCAACCGCTGGGCGCCGGTACGGTCGTCATCATGGAACGCAACCCCTACTACTTCAAAATTGACACCGCGGGCAATCAACTGCCCTACATTGACACCGTGCTTGGTATGCTCTACCAGAGCGACGAAAGCCGCACCCTGGCGATGTTGAATGGCGACCTGGACTTCATCAAGGATGCCGGCGATTCCAACCGCGAGCTGTACTTCGACGCGGTGGACGCGGGCAAGCCCATTGAAATCCGCTTGCCAAAATACGATATGGGCAATATGCAGTCCATCCACTTCAACATGACCTCCAAGGACCCGATCAAGAACGCCATCTTCAACGACAAGAACTTCCGCATCGGGATGTCCTATGGCATCAACCGCGCGGAAATCATCGAGGTGATCTTCAAGGGTCAGGGGGAACCGGCGCAGGTCTGCCCCATGAAGGATTCTCCGCTCTACAACGAGCAGCTCTGTAACCAGTACATCGAGTTCAACATTGCGAAGGCCAACGAGTATCTCGACAAAGTGCTGCCCAATAAGGACGCGGCGGGATACCGCCTGCAGTCGGACGGCAAGCGCTTCAACCCGATCTTCACAGTCATCAACGACAGCAACGAAGGCCAGCACTGGGTTCCGGTCGCCCAAATGCTGATCGAGCAGTGGAAAAAGGTCGGTGTAGAGGCGTTGCTCAACTCGCTCTCGGATGCGGCGGAAGATACCTACTTCGAGCAAAACGACTTTGATATCTTCATGTTCCACGGCGGCGAAGGCGGCTCTGGCATGACGGCCATCATTGATCCGCGTTGGCATGTGCCGGGTCAGTTTTGGAGCAGATTCGGCCCCGGCTGGTACCGCTGGACCGTGGACCCGGAGGATGAATTTGCTGTCGAGCCTCCAGATTACGTTAAGGACATCCGCGATCTGTACAAGACGGCCACCGAGCAACCCACCCGCGAGGGGCAGATCAAGTACATGCAGCAGATTATGCAACTGTCTGCGGATAACCTCTGGTGTCTCGGCATCACGCGCGCCGGCACCACCATCCAGCCCATCAGCACGCGCTTGGGCAATATCCCTGAGCAGTACCTAAAGAGCTGGACCTGGGGCTTCGACAAGGTTCTCCGCCCCGAGCAGTGGTACCTTAAGGATTAGCTTTCTGTAGTTTCGCACCTGGTAACCGGTAGGCAACTGCCGGTTACCAGGTCCGTGATATGGGTAGTTCAAGGTTTCAAGTTGAAGGTTGAAAGTTGGGAGCAAGGGAAAAGTACAGCTTAAACTCTGAACTTTCAACTTTGAACTTTCAACTTTTGACTAGGGAATAGGAGTAGTGGATTATGTGGAAATATCTATTGCGCCGCAGCCTTTATGCTCTCTTTACCGTCTGGGTGATCTCGCTTTTGGCCTTTGCGATCATCCAGTTGCCGCCGGGGGATTACGTGACGGATATGTTGGAAGACCTGCGCGCCCAGGCCGGCAACGTTCCGCCGGAATGGGAAGATCGGATGCGCCAAATTTATGGTTTTGACGATCCTTTTATTGTTCAGTATTTTAAGTGGATGCGGAACATTCTACTCCGAGGGCAATTCGGTTACTCATTTTTTTACAAACGCGACGCGGGAGAGATGATCATTGAGCGGCTGCCGATGTCATTTGCGCTCTCATTGTTTTCCACGTTCTTTGTGTGGATCGTGGCCTTGCCCATTGGTTTCTATTCCGCCGTTCGGCGCTATTCCATCGTGGATTACACCGCCTCCTTCATGGGATTTTTTGGCATGGCGATCCCCAACTTTTTACTGGCGCTGATTATTTTGTTCATCACCTATAGGTATATGGGTGGAGCAGTCATCGGGCTTTTTTCCAAAGAGTTTGCCGACGCGCCCTGGTCGTGGGCTAAATTTGTGGACTTACTCAAGCATATATGGGTGCCGATGGTCATCATCGGCATCGGCAGCACTGCCGGGTTGATCCGCACGATGCGCGCCAATTTGCTCGACGAACTCAACAAGCCTTATGTGGAAACGGCGCGCGCCAAAGGCTTGAGCGAAACGCGCCTGCTGATCAAATACCCGCTGCGGCACGCTCTGAACCCCTTCGTCAGCACCCTCGGCTGGATGTTGCCTGGCCTGGTTTCCGGCGAAGTCATTGTCTCGATGGTGCTGAACCTGCCCACCTCCGGCCCCGTTTTGTATCAAGCGTTAGTCCAACAAGACCAATATGTAGCGGCCGGTTTTATCCTCGTGCTCAGCACCCTCACCGTCATCGGCACCTTTATCTCCGACTTATTGTTGGCGTGGGTTGATCCACGAATTCGACTGCAATAGAAGGGGGAACCTTATGAAACGTCAGAAACCCGATTTAGCGACGAACAACGAACAAAATGAGACGCAGGAATCCCTCAAACTAGAGGTCGCGTCACAATGGCAGTTGATGTGGTGGAAGTTTAGAAAGCACAAGCTGGCAATGATCAGCGGTGCGCTGGTCATTGCATTCTATTTGGTGGCGCTGTTTAGCGAATTTCTAGCGCCAAACGTTACCACTACCTATAAGGACACTTATGCAACCGCGCCACCGCAGCCCATCAGCTTCTTCTACGAAGGTAAATGGCTGCCCCACGTCAAGGGCCTTAAATACGAACGCGACCCCGTGTCCCTGCGAAAAACATGGACGATTGACGAAGAGGTCGTGGTCCCTATTGGGTTCTTTGTGCGCGGCGACGCTTACAAGCTGTGGGGACTCATCCCATCGGATATTCACTTTATCGGCGCTAAAAATCCGGGCGATCCCTTCTATCTGTTTGGCGCTGACATCATCGGGCGCGATGTCTTCAGCCGGCTCATCTACAGCAGCCGTGTCTCATTGACGGTGGGTCTGGTAGGAATGGTGATCGCCCTGACTATTGGTATCTTGCTGGGCGGCATCTCCGGCCTGGTCGGCGGCGCGTTGGATAACATCATCCAACGCCTCATCGAGATCCTGATGTCCATCCCTACCCTGCCGGTCTGGCTCGCACTGGCGGCGGTCGTCCCCATTGACTGGCCGGCTCTGCGCGTCTACTTTATGATCTCCATCATCCTCTCCCTGATTAGCTGGACGGGGATGGCGCGCGTAGTGCGCAGCAAGTTCCTGGCCTTGCGCGAGGAGGACTTTGTGATGGCGGCGATGCTCGACGGCTGCGGTCAAACGCGCCTGATCCTGCGGCACATGCTGCCGTCGTTCCTCAGCCACATCATCGCCTCGATTACGCTGTGGATTCCCGGCCTGATCCTGGGCGAGACGGCCCTGAGCTTCCTGGGGCTTGGCCTGCGTCCGCCGGTGGTAAGCTGGGGCGTGATGCTGCAAGACACGCAAAAAGTCGCCGTGATTGCCCGCTATCCCTGGTTGCTGGCCCCCGGCGGCGCGGTGTTCCTGATCGTCCTGACGCTGAACTTCCTGGGCGACGGTCTGCGGGATGCAGCAGATCCTTATTGATAGAGGGTGCGCGATGACAGAAAATAATAACTTACTTGAAGTCTACGACTTGAAAGTGCATTTCTTCACCGATGAAGGCGTTGTCAAGGCGATTGACGGTGTGGATATGAACGTCGCCAATGGAAAGACTCTGTGCCTCGTCGGCGAAAGCGGTTGTGGGAAGAGTGTCACGTGTCGCGCCTTTTTGGGCATTGTGCAGAAGCCAGGGCGCATCGTGTCCGGGCAAATGCTGTTCCGGCAGAATGATCACATGATTGACATCGCCAAGATGGACCCCAAGGGACAGGAGATCCGCCAGATTCGCGGCAAAGAAATCGCCATGATTTTCCAGGAGCCAATGACGTCCCTCAGCCCAATGTACACGGTGGGCAACCAGATTATGGAAAACATTCTGCTGCACACCGGCACTTCGAAACAAGAAGCCAGGGAACGCACCATCTCGCTGTTGGACCAGGTCCGCATCCCCAAACCCGACCGCCTGGTGGACGAATACCCCTTCCGTCTCAGTGGCGGGATGCGCCAGCGCGCGATGATCGCTATGGCGCTCTCGTGCAATCCAACGATGCTCATTGCCGATGAACCCACGACGGCATTGGATGTGACGACCCAGGCGCAGATTCTCGACTTGATGCTGGAACTTCAATACAGGTACGGGATGGCACTGTTGTTCATCACCCACGACTTGGGTGTCGTGGCCGAGATCGCGGATGAGGTGGCAGTGATGTATTTGGGGAAAATCGTCGAACGGGCTGACGCCGATACGATCTTCAACCATCCCCAACACCCCTACACCCAAGCACTGTTGCGCTCAATTCCCAAGATCACGATGAAACGCGAGGAACTGGACCCCATCAAAGGCATGGTGCCCAGTCCCTTCCGGCGGCCCAGTGGTTGCAACTTCAATCCGCGCTGCCCCAAGGCGATGAGCGTGTGCCGGGAGATCGTGCCAAGCATGACACAACTCGGCCCTAATCATACCGTGGCGTGCTTGCTATACGAATCCAACATTAAAGATAGAAAAGGGGGTGAATAGGCATGGCCGATCAACAAAAACAGGAAGCGGTGCAGCCCGCGCTCGAGATGCGCTTGCCTGACACCCTGCTCGAAGTCAACAATTTGAAGATGTACTTCCCGATCACCGAAGGTTTGTTCGCCCGTCTTAAAGGCTATACCAAAGCCGCCGATGATGTGAGCCTCTTTATCCGCAAAGGCGAAACACTTGGCCTCGTGGGTGAAAGTGGTTGCGGTAAGACCACAGTGGGACGCTGTATCGTGCGCGCCTACACCCCGACAGCCGGACAGATTCTATACAAAAATGCGGACGAGACGATTGTGGACCTCGCGCCGCTGGATAGAAAAACCGTCCAACCGTATCGCAAAGAGATAAGGATGATCTTCCAGGACCCCTACTCATCATTGAACCCACGTATGACGGTCTTCGATATCATCAGCGAAGCCTTAAAGGTCAACAAGATGATGAGCCAATCCGAGATGGAGGACCGTGTCGAGTATATTTTGCAGCGAGTGGGTCTGCGTCCCGAATACATCAAGCGCTACCCGCACGCCTTCAGCGGCGGCGAGCGCCAGCGCATCGGCATCGCCCGCGCGCTGGTGACGAATCCACGGTTAATCGTCGCGGACGAAGCGGTGTCGGCGCTGGATGTCTCCATCCGCGCGCAAATCCTCAACCTGATGGAAGAATTGCAGCGCGACTTTGATCTGACGTACCTGTTCGTGTCGCACGATCTGAGCGTGATCCGTCACATCTGCAACCGCGTGGTGGTGATGTACGTCGGCAAAGTGGTGGAGATTGCGACCGGGCTGGACATCTACATGAACCCCAAGCACCCCTACACTGAGGCGCTGATGTCGGCAGTGCCGGTCTCCAACCCGCGCGCGCGCGACAAGGGCGTGCGCATCCGTCTGCCCGGCGAAGTCGCCGATCCCTCCAATCCGCCGCCGGGCTGCTACTTCCACCCGCGCTGCCGTTTTGCGAAAGAACGGTGCAGCGCCGAAACGCCGGTGCTGCGCGATATGGGGAACGATCACTTCGTATCCTGCCATTTCGCCGAAGAACTGACGCTCACCGGTGTGCGGATGGCTTAAGGCATTTTAGGATGAATTGATGAGCCTACTGCAAAAAGTCCTTCTTGACCGCCAAGACGCCAAGTTCGCCAAGAAAATCGAATAATTGATGAATAATTTCAAGAGATTTACCCGTTTTCACAAATTATCTTCATCTAA
>DAOUAQ010000276.1:0-16059 GCA_034433375.1 Anaerolineae bacterium
AAATAATTGATGAATAATCTCAAGAGATTTGCCCGTTTTTACAAATTATCTTCATCTAACCATTAAAAACCTTGGCGCTCTTGGCGACTTGGCGGTTTTTTCAGTGGAGTCAAACTTCCATAGGACTCGGATAAACACGGGTTTCACGGATCAAATCACGAAAAATCCGTGTACTCCGTGAAAATCCGGGTTCAAAGGTCGTCGTAACTATTCTTCTTCGCCGCTCTCCAAATCGAAGAGCAGTTCCAGCAATTCGTCGGTAAGTTCGTCCAGGCGTTTCTTGTCGCGGCCGGCCTGCGCCATGGTGATGTCAATGACGAGCTGCGCCAATTCCGCGCGGTCTTCGGCATCCAGCGCGTCGCCGTCCAGCAGATGATTCGCGCGCGCCATGAGGGTGGCATCGGCTTCGAGCGGAACGAGCGGCGCGACGGTGTGGACGGACCCGGCCTGGTACGCATCCACCAGGTTGGTCTGCGCCTCGGTGATCTGCGCGGCGCTCAAGCGCGTGGGCGAGGCTTCTACGGTAATGTTTTCCTGTCGTCTCGTTTTACGATCCTGCGCCGTCACCTTGAGGATGCCGTTCACGTCCATATCGAACTTCACCGTCACCTGCGCCAGCTCGCCCGGAAACTCCGGTTCCAGACCGGTGATCAAAAAATCGCCCAACGGTGTGTTCTGTGACGCCACCGATTGTTCGCCCTGGTAAACCTCAATCTTGATGGTATCCTGTTCGGGAAACAACGTGTTGAACACTTCCTCTTTGGTGACGGGGATGGTGGTATTGCGGTGGATGAGCACTTTGTAACGGTCGGTGATAATGCGCCCCAGGCGGGTTTCGGCGACGGCAATGCCGAGCGAGTAGGGCGTCACGTCCACCAGGATGGCGTCAATCGGTTCTCCGGCGATGATGGCAGCTTGCACACCGGCCCCCAACGCCACCACCTCTTCGGGGTTCAGCGTTATGCGCGGCTCGGTGTCCAGATAGTCGGCGACCAGTTCCCACACTGCCGGCACCCGCGACGAACCGCCGACCATCAGCACTTGCGTCAGTTCGTCGGCGCTCACGCCGGCGTCGGTCAGCACGTGGTCAATGGATTCGGTCGTCTGTTGCAGCAGGTCGGCAATGGCCTCCTCGAATTCGTGGCGGCTGACCTCGTATTCCAGGTGCAGCGGAATGCCGCGTTTTTCGGCGATGTACTCTTCCTTGATCCACACAAACGGGTGGTCCGACAGCGCGATCTTCGCCATTTCGGCGGCGCGCTGCAAACGCGCCCACGCGCGGCGATCTTGCTGCAAGTCAATGCCATGTTGTTCCTCAAACCGCGCCGCCACCAACTGGGCCAACCGTTCATCGAAATCGTCGCCGCCCAGGCGGGTGTTGCCGTGGCTGGCGCGCACCTCGACGACGCCGTCCATCAGCTCCACCAGCGACACATCGAACGTGCCGCCGCCCAGGTCGTAGACCAACGCCAGTTGATCCTGACCCAGGTTCAGGCCGTAGGCCAGCGCCGCCGCCGTCGGTTCGTTGATGATGCGCCGCACGTTGAATCCGGCGATCTCGCCGGCGTCGCGGGTAGCCTGGCGCGCCGCGTCGGAGAAGTAGGCCGGCACGGTGATGACCGCGTCAGCGACCGCGCCGCCCAGGTTGTGCTCGGCGATGCGCTTCATTTCGCGCAAGATGAAGGCCGAGACTTCCTGGGGGCTGAACATCCGCCCGCCCATTGTGACGCGCATCGCCGTACCCATCGAGCGTTTGATCGAGCGCACGGTGTTGTCGGGATCGAACACGTACTGGTTGCGGGCCGGCGTGCCGACCAGCCATTGCCCGCTTGGGGTATAGCCGACGACCGACGGCGTGATGCGCTCGTCGCCGTTCGGCAGCATCACCGGCACGCCGTTGCGCACGACCGACACGCCGGAGTTGGTTGTCCCTAAATCAATGCCTACAATTGTGCTCATAGTGCTCCTGGGATTGGTAATTGGTAATCAGTAAGGAGTAGGGAGTAAGGAGTAGGAAGTAAGGGTAATAGCCAAATTTACATCCTGCATCCTGCTTCTTGCTTCTTGCTTCCTGCATCCTGCTTCTTGCTTCTTGCTTCTTGCTTCTTGCATCCTGCATCCTGCTTCTTGCTTCCTGCTTCTTGCTTCTTGCTTCCTGCATCCTGCCTCTTAACTCTTGCCTCATTCTTTGGGCTTGAAGACAACGACGTCGGCGTAGCGGAGGACGCGGTCGGTGGTGCGGTAGCCCCGGCGTTCCTCGGCGACGACCATACCGGTGGTGGGGGCGGCGCCGTTCGCGCCGTCGCTCTCATCCGTCGTCGCCACCGCGATGTGCTGGTACGGATCGAACTTATGTCCAACGGTGGGGATGGAGGTGACGCCGCCGTTTTCCAGCACGGCCAGCAACCGGTCGCGCACCAGGCGCAGTCCATCCAGCCAACTGCTCAGTTTGGCGCGGTCAGCCGGCGAGACGAGAACAGCCTGCGCCGCCGTGAGATTGGGGGATTCTGCGGCTTTATCCCGCGCCGTCAGGTAACGTTTGCCGCTGGCAATGGCGTTATCCAGCCCGTCCAGCGCCGGCAAGAGCGACTGCAACCATTCCTGCCGCGCCGCATTTACTTTTTCGTCCGCCAGTTTCTCCACCAAGTCGGCTTGCTGCGCCTGCTGCACTGCCAACGTTGCCAGCGCTTTTTCGACGCGCTCAGCCTGTTCTTCAATCAGCATAGTGGTCTTGAACTGCGCCTTGCCGAGTTTGCGCACTTCCTTTTCCATTGCGTCTGCATCGGCGGGCGGCTCCGGTTGGCGCGCGCTGACGTCACGCTCAAGGCGGCTCAACAGATCGGCCAGGGTGGCCCATACTCGACGGCGATCGCTCATAGTTGAACCGGCCGGTAATCCTTTTTGAAGTTGGTTTCGCCCAGGTCGCCGTGCTGTTGCAACAAACGCCATAAGTCTTCAGTGTGGAAGTCAAGATCGAGTTTGCGCTGGCGCTTGCGTGGTTCCCACGGCGTGGGCGGCTGGAAGAGGAACAGATCGGTGACAGCTTTTGCGTCGGTGGTGCGCAGCTTTTCGTAGGCGGCGCGGATGAGCTTGAAGGTGTCCGGGTGCTCTTCGGGCGAGTGCTCGCGCACCAGCGCAAAGTAAGCGCGCTTGATCTCGTGCGCCGTCGCGCCTCGGTGCAGGCCCAAGACCGCATACGGATCGTTGCTGGTCAGGTTCGGCGTCAGTTCGCCGCGCCGGGGTTGGCGCTGCGCCTGGGGATCAATACCGGAAGGGATTGAAGAATCCATCGTCATCGTCGAGCTCCTCATCGTCATAGTCGTCCTCATCTGCAAAATCGGGGAAGGGCAACATGCTCGGATCACCGCTGAGCAAGCCCGACGCCATTCCCCGGAGCATCATATTCAGAAAGTCTGGCGGTACATCGAGTAGATCACGCATAATTTTAACCTGTTGCAGCGCATCCGGGTCTCTGGACTTGCGGGCGGCTTTCTCAGCCTCGCGCACGTGATGGCGCGCCGTCTGCGAGTCGCCGCGCCGCAGCGCCAGCATCGCCAGCGACGTGCAAGTGCGGACGATGTCTTGTCCTGCGGCCAAGGCGCGTTCCAGATAGTGCTGCGCCATCTCGACAAAAGGTGAGAGCGCCAAAAACTGTCCGATCTTCGCCAGCGGTTCCTCTTCCGGCGGCGTCACTTCCACGGCGCGATTGAGCCAGGGCGGCCCGAATTCTTCCGCTACTTCCATCGCGTAAATGCCTTGCGCGAGGTAGAATTCCATAGGGATGTTTTTGACTAACGTTTCGGCCTGGTGCAGCAGTTCCAACGCGCGCTCCGGCTGGTGCTCATCCAGCCAGACGTGAATGATTTGTTCATACACGCGCAGATCCTGCGCGCCGTAGGTAAGCGCCTGCTTGAAGTAGGATTCGGCCGTCTCCAGTTGGCTCATCCAGTAATAACATCCTCCCAATCGCGCCAAGAGATAGCCGTCGTTGGGTTGATAGACCAGCGCCTCGTTGAAGTTACTGATCGCCGCGGCATGATTCGACCACGACAACGAGGTTTCGGCTTGATCCAGATAGTAGTCCGCGAGGCTTTGCCGGGCTTCCACATTGTCTGCATCCAGCGCCAGGACGCGTTTCCAGTAATTAGGCGCGCTCCTCGCGCTCCACCAGTTGCCGCTCTCCTTCACCACCTCTCCCATGCGCAGCAGCGCGGGGATGTAGTCCTTATCCTTTTCCAGGATGCGTTGCAGTTCGTTCTCCGCCGCCCAAAAGCGCCCATCGTTGATCATCCCCTCGACCAGGGCCATGCGCGTCTCAAGGCTGTCGGGGTTCCACTTGACGGCCTGTTTGTAGACGTTAATGGCCTCTTCGTACTCGCCGGCCTTGACGTAGCACTCGGCGGCGCGCTTCCACAGCAACGCCACCTGCTCGTCGGTGATAGCGTCGGGATGATCGGCCTTGCGCGGGCGGCGGCGCAGGGCTTCGCGCCACATCTCGCCGGCGGCGATGAAATCTTCGGCTTTCTCATGGGCCAGCGCCAGGTTGTAGGCCAGCCGGAAACTGCCGCCGTCCAGGTCGCGGGCCGTTTCCCAATGCTGGAAGGCTTTCTCCCACTGGCCCGTCGAAGCGGCCTGGTACCCCATCCGTTGGTGAATGTGCGAGAGCATCTCGTTGCGCCGCCCATCGTCCGGGGTATGACGGGCGGATTCGTTGGCGGCGGCCAACGCGCTGACGGCGTCATCTTCGGCGAGCCACTGTTCGGCCAGGCGGTGATAGAGTTCGCCGAGATTCTGCGCGAGGTGTACCGAACGGTAGCCTTGCGCGTATGCGTCCGTCCATTGCTTGCGCGTTTGGTCCCAATCTTCGGCTTGCGCGGCGAGCGCGCCCAGGTAGTAGCGCGCAACGTTTGCTTCCTGCGACGAGGCGGGCGAGCGGAGCGCCTCTTGCAGCAGGGCGCGCGCTTTCTCCGTTGCGCCGCTATCCAACGCGACCAGCCCTTGCCAGAGTCGCGGCGCGTCTGGATCGAGCGTATAGGGGCGGCGGCGAAAGGCGATTGCCGAACGCAGCATCGCTTTCTCGTGCTCGTCGAGATCGCCCCACACCGGTTTGGCGGTCGGATCAAGGCCCTCTTGCAGCAGCGCCAGCGCCAGTGGATAGGCCGCCCGGCGCGCAAAGGGGCTGCCCGGCTTTTGGCGCACCTTTTCGTAGTGGATGATGGCCGTTTTCAGGTCGCCGCTGCGTTGGAAGGCCAGTCCCAGGTGATAAGCGTAACATGCATCCTCGGGTTGCAATTCTACCGCGCGGCGCAGGTCGCTCAACGCGGCTGCGGAATCAGGCTGTGGCCTGGCGAGCAATTCCTGGCCGCGCCGGAAGTACGCTTCGGCCAGCGCCGCCGCCGGCAGCATATCCGGCGCTTGGGTGCGAACACGCTCCCAAGTTTCGATGGCCTGGTTATAATCGCTCAGACGGAAGGCGTTACTGCCGCGCGTGCGCAGCGTGGCGGCGCCTTGCCGGCTGGACGAGGATTTCGTGTGCTTCTTGCGTTTTGTCATAGTTCTCGCTTTACGGTCTCACGTTTTACAAAGGGCTATTCCGCGTCTCTTCTGCAATTTCTCGCATGAGGGCCGATTCTGCTTTTTCACCGATCTCGATATGTCCGCCGGGCAAGAATATGTTATCGGCGCCTTTCTGGTGAACCAGAAGCACTTTATCGTCCACAAAAACGATGGCTCTGGCAAGGTAATGAAATTTCACGTCCTTCTCCGGCCTGATATGGGGGTATTATATCATACTTCGTTATGCCCGATTTTCCCCCGCCCATCGTGATCTATCAATAAGCCGATTTGCCCGGCTTGCCGCGCCAGGCGGACACCGAGCCGGGCGAGGATGAGCGCCTGCTGGATCACCAACGTGGGCAGCCACCAGGACAGCGGCAGCAGAGCGGTGAGCCAGCGTTGGACGAGGTACAGCGCGCCCAAAAGCGCCAAACTGCCGCCGACCAAGCCGAGCAGCGGACGCCAGTGCCGCGCCATCGCGCGCGCGGCGCGCTGCAACGCGCGGAAGACGTGGCGCTCGCCGCTGACCAGGGCTGCCGCCCGCGCCATCTCGATCCACGTGGCGCAGAGACCCGCGAGCAAGAGTCCCGCGCCGCCGATGCTCCACGCGAGTGCGGGGAAGCGGGTGTAGACGAGCAGCGCCGGCAGCAGCGCCATTCCGCCGACCAGGATGAGCAGCCCCACGCCGCTGAGGTTGAGCGCGAGGAAGACGCCAAACCAGCGCCGTCCAGCCGCGCGGAACGCGCGCCACGTTAGCTTGTCCGGCGCAGCATAGTCGGCGAGCGTCCCACCTTCCAGCCACACCCAAACCAGCTTGATGACGATTCCTGCCAAAGGGATGAGCAGCAAGGCCAGCGCGCCCAACGGAGTGAGCCAGTGATCTCCCACATCTAATGTTAACAGATTGGGCAGCAGGTCGAGCGAGCGCGTCTCTATCATCTGGCGGAAGGCCGGGTAGCGCGCGAGCGGCAGAACGGCCAGCGCCGTCAGCAGCGCAAGGCCCAGAGCGGGGATGGCTGTGAGGAGATACGCGAGTATCCACGCGCGCGGACGCTGCGCCACCCGTTGCAGGTAAGCGCGCAATGGCGTCTCGCTCTCCATTCTCCGCTCTCCATTCTTCATCTCTACCACGCTGCGCCTCCCCAGAAGAAATCTTGCAGCGCCCGCATCCAGCGCGCGACGATGCCCAACCACGTCGCCAGGTCGGGCGCGCGGCGCAGACCGTTGTTGACGAGGTTTTGGTCAAGGACGATGGCGTGGTCGGGATCAACCTCGACGGTGCGGGGGTTGTCGCCGAGCGTCAATGTGGCTTGATCGCACGGCCACGGGATGGATTCCGTTTCCCCACGCCAGCCGCGCGTCACCTTGACCGTGGTGGGGATGCAGGCGTCGCCCTGGCGCTCCACGGTAGCCGCGCCGTTCAGCGCCGTGACGCGCGCGTCCAGTGCGCCGTCGCCGTACACCAGCGCGTCGAAAAACCACGCGGCGACATCTGCCCCCAACGTCTCCGTCATCACAGCGCGCACATCCTCGGCGCGGGGATGGGCGAAGGCGTAGCGGTCGAAGTAGGCGCGCATAAAACATAGCATCGCCGCCTCGCCCACGGTGCGCTCGACGGTGGTGAGGGCCAGCAACGGTTTGGCATAGGCGGCGATGCCATACGTCATACTGTCAAAATCCCACGCCGCGCCGGCCATCGGCGTCTCGGCGAAGAGTGCGTAATTCATGCGCCCCATTCCCAAGTAGGAGAAGCGCCATCCGCCACAGTCATAGAGCGCGCCGGCGTAGAGCGCGTGCATCGCGCGGACGGTGCTGTAATCGGTGAAGCCTTCGTCCAGCCACGGCTCTTCGGCCTCATTCGTGGCGACGACCGCTTGAAACCATTGGTGCGCCAGTTCGTGGACAGTCTCGACTTCGAGGAAGCGCACACACGGCGGCGTTGTGCCCGCCAGCGCGCCGACGGTGAACAAGGTCGGGTACTCCATCCCCCCCGCGCCGCTCGCGTCCAGCGGTGTGATGACGACGCTGAGCTGTGGATACAAGCCTTTGCCGTAGGTTCCGTACCAGGCATTGTACAGCGGCAGCGCGCCGACAGTCGCTCTAAGAGCGCGCTGCGCCATCGCGCGTTGCTGCGGATAGTAGAATACGCGCACGGCGACGCCATCCATCTCGCGCGTCAGCTCGCGGAATTTGGGGGAGGCGGCCCAGGCGAAGTCTATGACGTGTGCGGCGCTGAAGGTGTGCGTGGCCGTGCCGTCGGCGTTGGGGGTGACGGTGGCCTCGCCGGTCCCGGTCGCAGCGACGACCCAATCCTGCGGCAGCGTGAGCGCCACGTCATAGCGGCCAAAATCAGCGTAGAACTCGCTGTTGGCGTGGAAGGGGTGCGCATTCCATGCGCCCGCATTCCGTGCGGCCTCTTCCCAGACGCCGAATTTGGGGAACCACTGTCCGCCGAACATAAAATCGCCGCCATCCGCCCAGCCGGTGCGGGCGAAGGCTCTGGGCAGTTGTGCGGTAAACGCGATGTCCACCACCACGGCCTCGCCGGGCGCAACCGGCTGCGGCAGTGTGGCCTCAACCAGCGTTGCGTCGGCGTCGAGGGCTTTCACAGTCAGCGCCGTCCCGTCAGCCAGGGCGATGTGGTCAATCTGTATCCAACCGGGGGCGTCGGGATCGTAGCTGTAACCGCGCATCTGCGTGCCGGATTCGCGCATCCAGAGCGTGTCCGCGCTGCGGAAGGCGTTAAGGTAGAGGTGCAAGACCAGCGTGGGGATGGCGGCGGCGGTGCGGTTGACATACGTTGCCGTCTGCTGCCCGGTGATAATGTGCGTCGCCGGGTCATAGCGGGCCGCGATGTCGTAGGAAGCCACGTCGGGCGGCGGAACCGGCGCCTGGCCCGCCGCCGGCGTATGCGTCCCCAACAAACTCAGCCAACACACAAGTACGAGCACACACCGCAATTTTTTCATCCCACAATCTCCAATCCCCCAATCTTCAATCCCCCGCTCCCCAATACTGCTTAAGCGTCTCGATGCTCTCCGTGAGTGAATGGACCTCGAAGGCCGCGATAGCGGCGCGCAACCCCGGCACGGGCGGCGTGTAGGTGTCGTCTGCCACGGCGTGGATCACCGTTTCGAGATATTCCGGCGCGACGCCCATGCGTTCGGCGAAGACCTGAGCCGTCTGCACAGACGCCGGGTCGGCCAACTGCGTCACCAGCCAGTCGCGCCAGCGGCAGAGCGCCGCGTTATCCACAAACGGCAGCCAATGAGCAGGCTGCGCGGCGCGAAGAAGCGGCAGCAGCGTCGGCCAGACGCGCAGCGTGGCTTCGGCCTGACGATCCACGAGCACGCGGAGCGCGTTGTGATGTATGTTGCGGGTTAAACGATCGGGCCAGAGAGACGATTCCATGTAAAACGGGCGGAAAACATCGCGCAGCCAACATTCATCCCATGCCAGATGAACCAGGTAGCCGCTGACGAAGGCGGCGTGCGCAGGGTGCAGACGTTTTGGATCCGCCAGATGCGGGTGCGCCGCGAGCAGCGTGTCGGCGGCGCGCGAGGTGCTCTCAGCGTGAACATGGTAGAAGTGCGTTTCAAAGCGTGGTTGACCGGTGATGGATTGCACATCCACGGCGGTGTTGCCCAGGAGATAGGCGCTGATGTGTACATTCATCCGTTGCCGGATGGCATCGGGCAGCCGGGCATCGTGGAGCACGTCACGGGCGTAGACCAAATGTTGGAATGGTGTTGGCATACAGAGATTCTACCGTGAATAAAGCAGGAGGCAATGTTAAAAATAATTGCCGTTCTCTTGTTTCTTTTAGCGCAACATGGTATAATCTAAGTGTGCGAGCTTATGGAGGAGGGAATCATGGACACAGAGACTTCGCAGACTCGATCCGCAGAGACTAAAGCCACGCCCGTTCCGGCCGGAGAAGCGCAGCCCTCAGGCGAACAGATGAGCAAGCGCACCCAGGCGATGATTATCGGGGGCGCAATCCTGTTTATCGTCCTCTTGGTCGCCGCCATTGTGTTGATGGCGACTTTCGAGGAAGCCACCCAGGTGATCCGCGATATCGCGATTGTATTCGTCGCGGTGGAGACGTTCTTGATCGGGTTGGCGATGCTGCTGCTGATTTTCCAGATTCAGATGTTGATTCAGGTGCTACGTGATGAAATCCAACCCTTGCTCCGTTCGGTCAATGACACGGCGTCAACCGTGCGTGGCACCACCGCCTTTGTGAGTCAGAATGTCGTGTCACCCTTTATTAAGTTGGCCGGGTTTGCCGCCGCTGTGCAGCGGGTAACCAGTGACCTGTTTCACATTGCGGGGGCGGCGCGACCGCGTTCAAAATCATCCCAAAGTTCAACGCAAAGTTCAATAGGAGGCAATAACGATGTCCAACCAAGAGAATGATTTCGGTACCTTTTTAATCGGTTTTTTTGTCGGCGCGCTGCTCGGGGCGGCGGCCGGGATGCTCTTTGCGCCGCAATCGGGCGAGGAGACGCGCGAGCAGATTCACAAGAAGAGTGTCGAATTGAGCGAGCAGGCCACGCACAAAGCTGAAGAAGCCCGCGCAAAGGCCGAGCAACTGCTCGGCGAGGCCCGGCACAAGCTCGAAGATGCCACCAAGGATCTGCAGACCCGCGCCAAGGAGCTTCAGGAGCAGACCAAGACGTTGATCGAGGAAAAGCAGGCCCAGCTCAAGGAGAAGATGCACAAAGAGGAGGCTCAAGCGCCCGTCGTCGTCGAGGAAGTCGCTGCGGCGTAATGTTGATCGTTAGCCAGACGCCCCCACTGTCACGTGGGGGCGTTTTTTGTGGTGTCGTGGAAGGCGAGAAAACTTGCCAAATTCGCGGGTTGTGGTAGGATAAACGTCGCGCCAGAGCTGGCCCGCTAGCTCAAATGGTAGAGCAGGGGACTCTTAATCCCTTGGTTACAGGTTCGAGTCCTGTGCGGGTCACTGTCATGTCGCACCACCATAAGTGCCCGTTGTGTAAACCACAGCGGGCACTTTTATGTCGCCGGATCAACGAGGATCGCTGGAAATAACCGGCAATGCCTCTTACGCTGCATACAACCGCAGGGAACTCATCGGCTTGCCCACCATGCGGAAGGCTCTTCGCTCAGCTTCCCACCGGACGCGTTCGATATCCAGGGTGAGGAATTCGCCTTTGCGGTAGAGCAGCTTCCCATTGCACCAGACGTAGGCCACATCGCCAGGATGCGCGGTGTAGACGATGCCCGCCGCCAGATCGTGCCGGGGAATCCAGTGTGGGGCGGTGGTGTCGAGCAGCAGCAGATCGGCGGGCCGGCCCGGCGCGAGGACGCCGCTTTCGGGGAATCCCACCGCCGCTGCCGAGGTCTGCGCCGTCATGCGGAGCAGTTGCGTGCGCGGCATGGCTTCGGGATCGCGCAGCGCGCCCTTCCAGTACAGGCCCGTCAGGCGCATGATTTCCAGCATGTTGAAGTCGCTGTTGGAGGCGGGGCCGTCGGTGGCGAGGCCAACGCGCATCCCCTGCGCGAGCATCTCCGGCAGTGACGGCATCGCCATGCCGAGCTTGTGGTAGGTTTTGGGGGCGTGGGCCACGTAAACGCCTTTCGCAGCGAGGAGCGCCTGATCCTCCGGCGAGGCAGCGTTGCAATGCGCGACCAGGGCGGGACGCGGCAGATCGAGCAGCCCCAGTTCGGCAACGTAGGCCGTCGGCGTGAGGCCGTGGCGTTCCAACGAACTGCGCACCTGCTCGTCGGATTCACTCAGGTGGAAGTGCGCGCCCACGCCGATGCGCTGCGCCTCCGCGACGAAGCGCCGTAGGACGGCGGTGGGCGCCATATACGGTGAGTGTGGCCCCATCGTCGTGTGGATACGTCCCTCAGCCGCGCCGTTCCACGCTTCAACGAAGGCAACGGTCTCCGCAAATGAGACGCCGCCGACCTCTTTATCGTCGCCGATGCCGAAGTGGCACCACGCGAGCAGCGCCTTCATCCCACACTGCGCCACCACCGCGGCGACTTTGTCCATCCAGAAGTAGTGATCGGCGAAGCCCACGATGCCGCTGCGGATCATCTCGGCGACGGCGAGGGCGGCGCCCCAGGTGATGTCGTCGGCTTCGAGGGCCGATTCCGCAACCCAGATTTTCTCGTCGAGCCAACGCTCGAAGGGCAAGTCCTCGGCCCAGCCACGCTCCAGCGTCATTGCCGCGTGACAGTGCGCGTTGAAGAACGCCGGCACGGCGACCAGCTCGCGCCCATCAATCACCTCGTCGGGAGCGAAGCCTGCCAGCGCTTCTCCCACTGCGAGGATGCGTTGATCCTCCAATGCGAGGTCAACATCCGGCAAAATGCGGTCGTCAGCGTCCAGGGTTACCGCGGTTGTGTTTTTGATTAGCGTGCGCACAGTTTCCTCTATGTGAATTTTTGAACTTGGGACTATAGTTTGTTTTCCAGCAGCCCCTGCGCCTCCTGCCAGTCGTGAGTTCCCCATCCTTCGGTGAACCAGGCGCAGGTCTCTTCCAGCAGTCGCCGGGCTGCCTCGGGCTTCTCCGTTTGCCACAGTTTTGCCAGGCTGATGGCGGCGCGCAGTTCCAGCGTGTGCGCTTCCTGTTGGCGGGCGGTATCCAACGCTTGCATAAAACATGCTTCGGCGGCGACCCGGTCGGGCGTCTCCTGCCGGAGCAACAATTCGCCGTGCAAGCGGTAAATCTGCGCCAGGCCGATGGTGATGCCCGGTTGGTCCGGCATTGCCAGAATGACGCTGGTGATGGCTAATCCGGCGGTAATATCTCCGGCCTGCAAGCACGCCGCCGCCAGGCGCACAACCCACATGCCGCGCCCGGTGTGGGTGGCGGTGGATTCCCATAGCCGCATCCCGCGCCGGATCAATTCCAGATTGGCTGCGGCCTGCGGGCTACAGGGCCGGGTTTGAGCAGCCTGAGCATAGCCCTCGGCGGACCATCCATAGGCCAGGAAAAACTGTAACCCCTCAGTTTCTCCCACGTGGAGCAATTCGCCGGCCAGGGCGCGCAGGGTATCCATATCCCCGCGCAAGATGGCCACCTCACAGGCGAAAATCAGCGTGCTGCCCAATACAGACTTGTGCTGGATGCGCCGCGCGCGCGCCAGCGCCTGGGAGGTCTGCGCCCAAGCCTGGTCGAGATAGCCCGAGACCGCCAGCGCAAACCCAAGCCCGGTCCGGCACACGGATTCCAAATCGCCGCCAAGCCGCGGCAGCGTATCTGGCCGCCCAATGGCCTGATACGCCGCCAGGGCGTCTGCCAGATGACGGCGCGTGCCGGAAAAATCCCCTTGAAACAGTTGGCTGTAGCCTAGGATACGGTGCGCCATGGCGTGCGCCAGACTAACTTGTTCGCCCGCCGACGTCAACATGTGTTCGCCAAGCCGCGCCGCCGGCAGGAATTCCCCCTGGCTGAGCAGCCAATCGGCGTGCTCATAGAGCGCCAGCAGTAGATCATCGTGTTCAGCATTCGGCAGGGGGAAGCCAGATGGTTGGTCGGGCTGCGCGCGTCCCGTTGCTTCCAATAACGCGAGCGCCTGCTGAACCGCGGCCTCGCGTTCCGCGCCGCCCCAGCCGTTGGCCGAAAGGAAGGGCGCGCCTAAGGCCAGGTGCAGATGGATTTCCAGCCGGTCGCGCGCAGGGGAACGCGGGACATCGGCCAACAGCGCCAGCCCGCGCCGGTAATGAGCGACGGCCGTTGGCGGCGCGGCCAGGTAGACGGCCTGCCGCCCGGCTTCCAGGTGATAGGCCGCCGCTTTTTCCGGCAGACCGCCGATCTCGAAGTGCCGCGCCAACTCGGCGGCGCGACGGGCGCGCTCTTCCGGCAGCCCATCGTACAGCGCTTCCAACGCCGCTCCCACCGCCGCGTGCCGCTGCGCGCGTTCCACCGGATCCAACTGTTGGTACAAGTAGGTCTGAAACAGGATGTGCCGGAACCGGTAGCGCGAGAGTCGCCGGGCCTGCTCGCCCTCTCCCACGGTGCGCGCGCTCTCGCCTTGCACCAGCCGCCGCGCGCCGCGCCCCATGCCCAGGGGGCCACTCAGGTCGCGCTGCAGGGCGGCGACGTCGAGGCCCTGCGCGCGCGCCACCACTTCAGCAGTGAAGCTCTCGCCTTCGACGCTGGCGGTCGTTAGCCAGTCGCACCATTCGGCGGGCAGATGCGCGATGCGACCGGCGATGGCGGCCTCTACCCGTTCCGGCACGCGCTCCCAGTCCAGGGTAGGATTGCTCACCCAACTGCCGTCGGCGGCGCGCCGGATCTCATTGCGGGCTTGCAAGTTGCGTAGCAGTTCGATGGTGAACAGCGGATTGCCGCCGGTGCGCCGCGCCAATGCCGCGCGAAACGCCGCATCGAGGCGGTTGGGATACAACAGGGGGTCGCGCGCCAGGAACGCCGCCACAAAAACCTGCTCATCCACCTGATCCAAATCTACCCGAATATCTCCGCCGTAGCGTTGCCATTCGGTCACGAGGCCCAGAAGCGGGTGCTCCGTTTCTCTCTGGCGGACGATCTCGCCGGGCCGGTACGCCGCCAGGAGCAGGAGCCGGCTGTGGGCCAGGCGGCGCGTCAGGTGAAACAGCAATGCTGCGCTGCCGGCATCGATCCATTGTAGATCATCCAGCAGCAACACCAGTGGGCGCTGGCGGGCCAGGGTGACGACGAAGCGCGTGACTTCCTCGAACAGCCGTCCGGCGTCCAGACTCTCCGGGCTTGCGCTATCATCAGCAGGATGCGTCAGCGTCTTTTGCCAGTTCAGCGCCGGACCGGATGTTACATTCTGTGCTTGCAATCGCTGGGCCAACGCGGCGCGATTGACGACGCGCCTCAGGAGATTGGGTGCCGTCTCCACCAACGTCTGGGTAATGGGGGGCAGCGCCTGACGCAGCCGTGCTTGGGCTTCCGGCGGGAGCAACTCCACGCAGGAGAGCGTCTCGCATTCGCCGGCCAGCGCCTGCACGCTCTCAATGAACGGCTGGTAGGGCTGGCCGACGCCGGCGTAAGCGTCGCACTGACCACCCGTGACCAGGATCTCGGGGCGGCGCGCCAGCGCCTGGCGGGCAAACGCGCTCAACAGCGCAGTTTTGCCGCTGCCGGCCTCGCCGGTGATCAAGACCACCTGTCCCCGCCCGGCCAGCATCCGCTCCAGGGCGGTCGCCAACCATTCCAACTCGCGCTCGCGGGCGACGAAAGGGACACTGAGCGATGCCGGTTCTGCGTCCAGCGCGCCCGCGGCTTGCCGGAGCTGTTGGCACAATTCGTTGGTCAGCGGCCCCGGTTCTATTCCCAGTTCGCTCAACGCGCGGCGGCACGCCATGTACTGCGCCAGGGCCGCGCCAGGCTCGCCGTTGGCGGACAGTGCGCGCATCAGATGCCGGTGGGCGTCTTCGTCCCAGGGCTGTGATGTCAAGATGGCGCGGTAGGTTTCCACTGCCGACGCATGGTCGCCCGCCGCTTCTTGGCCGGCGCCCAACAGGTGCAGCAGGCGCAGGTATGCGCGCTCAAGCTGTTCGCGGGTACGCAATGCCCAACTCTCGAAATCCAGGCTATCCCCCAGATTGAAGCCGTGCAGAAAAGGCCCCCGGTACAGCGCCAACGCCGCGCGCAGCGTGTCCAGCGACGGAAGGGTATCATCGCGCGCGGCAGCTTCGCACGCCGCCACCTGCTGCCGGAAAACCGCAACATCCACCCAGATTTCCGCCTGCGGATTCAGTCGCACGGTGGAACGATCAACCAACAGGATAGGCTGCGCGGTTTCCCGGTCGCGCAATAGAGCGCGCAGGTTCGACAGGGCAAAGCGCAGTGCGCTCAATGCGTCGGCATCCCGGCGCTCCGGCCAAAGCAGTTCGGCCAATGTTTGGCGCGAATGTGAACGCGCAGCTTCCACGGCGAGGCACGCCAGCAGCGCGCTCGCCTTCCCCGCTTCGAGGGGCAACGGCGGGCCGTCGTTCAGGCGGAATTGCGTATCGCCCAAGAGATAAATCGCCAGCTTGCGCATCGTCAGATAGTCGGATCGTCTTTAGTCAGATAGTCAGATCGTTTTTAGTGAGGGTGACTTCTAAACTTATTATAAATCAGGTATGGAATAGACCCAAACGCACGTTTGACGCACGTTTGTTTTGTATCATGAAAGGTATGAACCTGGCATCTGGCTATAAATCCTACATTTTGCGCGTCTGGCAGGTGGAGCACGACGCGCGCCCGGCGCTGACGGCAGTCCTGGAAGACTGCGAGACCAGCGCGCGGCAGGCGTTCCCAAACCTGGCGGCGCTGGTGGAGTTCCTGGAGACCGGCAAACGCCCCACGCCGCCGCCCTGTGACTTGGAAACTGAGGAATGGCTCTACTGATTCGGACTTTTGACTTTTGACTTTCGACTCTCGGTTCGCTCATTTATCGGCGAGATTCCGAAAATGTAGTAATCTAGCAGCATGACTGAAAACCTTAACGTAACCATTGAACGCGTGGATGATGTGCCCCTGCTGCTGG
>DAOUAQ010000277.1:0-16271 GCA_034433375.1 Anaerolineae bacterium
TTTGCCAAAGTGTGCTATATAAAGAGGACGAGCGGTCAAGGACAGGCGTTTTCTACAAATCTGACAGGCAAGTATACTGAATAGGAGTACGTAACAATGACAACGAGTGCGCTCATAGGCATAGACATCGGCACATCCAGCACCAAAACGGTGGTCATCGGCCCGGACGGTGCGCTGTTAAGCGTAGCGGCGCGGGAATACGCTGTGGAGACCCCACGTCCGGGTTGGGCCGAACAGAATCCGGAGACTTGGGTGGACGCTGCCCTGGACACAATGCGCCGCTCTTTAGCGGCAGCGTCTATCTCGCCGGATCAGGTACAGGCTATCGGCCTCTCCGGGCAGATGCACGGAACGGTGTGCCTCGACGCGCGCGGGCATGTGCTGCGTCCGGCGATTATCTGGGCGGATCAACGGGCGGCGGCGCAGGTGGCCGAGGTGTACGCGCGCATCGGGCGCGAGCAGTTGGCTGCGTGGACGGCGAATCCGCTGGCGACCGGCTTTATGCTGGCGACGTGGCTCTGGCTGCGCGAACACGAGCCGGACGTTTTGGCGGCGACCGCGCACTTGCTGCTGCCGAAGGACTACGTGCGCTACCGCTTGACCGGCGAGATGGGGACGGAACCGAGCGACGCTTCTTCAACGTTGTGCTTCGATACGGCGAACCGTTGTTGGAGCGCGTCGTTGCTCGATGTGCTTGGCCTGGACGCGCGTGTGCTCCCGCCAGTTGCAGCTTCGGCGGCGATAGCGGGTGGCCTTCTGCCGGAGATTGCCGCTGTGACGGGGCTACGACCAGGTACGCCCGTCATCTACGGCGGCAGCGACCAGGCGATGCAGGCTGTGGGACACGGCGTCGTCGCGCCGGGCGTGCTCTCGTCCACGATTGGCACCGGCGGTCAGCTTTTCGCCCCTCTCCCGCACCCGGCCTACGATCCCCAGGCGCGCCTGCATTGCTTCTGCCACGTCATGCCGGATATGTGGCACCTCGAATCGGCGATGCTCGCGGCGGGGCTTGCGCTTAAGTGGCTGCGGGACAATGTGTTGATCGGCCTCACGTACCAGGAAATCGCGGACGCGGCGGCGATGGTCCCGGCGGGCGCGGAGGGGTTATTCTTCGCGCCGTACCTTGCCGGCGAACGCACGCCGCACATGGATCCGCGCGCGCGTGGCAGCTTCGTCGGACTGACACTGCGACACGGACGCGCGCACATGGCGCGGGCGGTGATGGAGGGCGTCGTCTTCGGGATGCGCCAGGGGCTGGCGCTGATGCTTGACCTCGGCGTGGCGCCGGAGCGCGACGTGGGACACGGCATCATCGCGTCGGGCGGCGCGACACAGCATCCGTTATGGCTACGCTTGCAGGCGGATATGTTCAACCGTCCGCTGTATCAAACGCGGACGGTCGAGGCTGCGGCGGTCGGGGCGGCGCTGCTGGCCGGGGTGGGGGTGGGCGTCTACGCGAACGTGGCAGACGCAGTCGCCCAGGCCGTGCGCTACGCCGATGGGGTGGTTATGCCCAACCCGGAGAACGCTGCGCGTTACGCGGAACTTGCCGACACGTTCGCCGCGCTCTATCCCGCCCTCGCGCCAACCTACCATGCCTTGTGGTCGTCTGCGTAGTGACGACTTCAGTCGTCTGTTGGCGGACAAGCGACTGAAGTCGCCACTACGCCGGCGTATCGCCCTATCACGCAATAGACGGTAGACGGGGAAGCCCCCCTGTCTACCGTCTACTGTCTACTGTCTACCGTCTACCTAAAAAGGCCGCGGCGCGATGCCGATCAGATAACCATACCTGGCCTTGAACTGATCCAGTGAAAGGTTCGTCTGCGCCGCCATCTTGCCGAGGAGGATTTCGTCTTCGGCGTCTTCGGGTGTGAGACGGATCATAAACTTGCACGCGGAGCGGTAAACGAAGGAGTCGGTGTTGACCTTACGGACTTCCGTGCGACCGGTGGTGGGATCCATCATCTGTGAGAAGGGGAGGGGAACCATCTGCCCCTGCTGGATGGTGATTGTGGCATGACTGCCCTCGTTGAGCAGGAAAGTGACTGCCGCCTCGCCCAGACTGCGCGTGTAGTCAATGTCGTAGGCGATGGGATCGGCGCAGCGCAGTTCGTAGCCTTGATCAATGTTGATGATGCTGGTGTTGATACCAATGGATTTGAGTTCCTTGCGCAGTTCGTCCTTGAGAATGTGCGAGAAGTCAACCTCCGACAGGCGGATGTGACCGTGCTCGTCGCGCTCAACGTTTTCCAGCCCATCTAAGTCGCCGGGGAACATCTGCTCCACGACACCTTCAGCCACCACGGCCACACCATGCGGTTTGTCATCAGCCTGGCGCTTGATGACCGTGGTGGTGAGAATGTCTACGACCTCTTGCAGGCGAATCTCGCGGTCGGCCCACTCTTCGGGGATAAGGGTGACTGTGGCGCCGGAGCTTTTGCCGATGCCCAACGCCAGATGGCCGGCCTTGCGCCCCATTGCCACGACGAGGTACCACCGTTGACTGGTGAGCGCGTCTTCCATCAGATTCATCACCAGCCGCGTGCCCAACTCCCGCGCTGTCTCGAATCCGAAGGTCACGATACCTTCCGGCAGCGGCAGGTCGTTGTCAATGGTCTTCGGCGCGTGAACCGTTTGGATTCTGACGTTCATGTGCTCGTCCGCGTAACGCGCGACGCGGTAGGCGGAGTAGGCGGTGTCGTCGCCGCCGATGGCGAGCAGGCAGTTGATGCCGGCGTCAATCAGCGTGCGGCTGCACATTTCGAGGTCTTTCTCCGATTTAGTCGGGTTGGCGCGTGATGTGCGCAGGATGGATCCGCCGTCACGATGGATGCGGCTCACGTCGGCGATGGTTAGTTGTTTGCCGACGATGCGGCCTTGCATCAGGTATTTAAACCCTTCGTACAGCCCAGTGACCTCCATACCGTTGACGATGGCTTCGATGGTGGCGGAGTGGATCACGCCATTGATTCCTGGCGCCGGCCCACCGCCGACCAGGATTGCGAGTTTTTTGTTCCTTGTCTTAACCATATATCTCTCCCCCCTCTGAAAATGCCTGCTAAAAACCTTCTGAATACACCACAGTATAACGCAAGGTCAAAAATCAGCAATCAGCCCTCAGATTTCAGCAATCAGCCCTCAGCTTTCAGCCAGAACTAAACTGACGACGCCTTTCTTGCTGATAGCTGATAGCTGACCGCTGACCGCTACCTCCCCATCCACCCGCCATCAACGATCAGCGTGATGCCGTTGACGTAGTTTGAGGCATCGGAAGCCAGGTAAACGACCGCGCCTTTGAAGTCGTCCGGTGTGCCCCAGCGCCCGGCGGGGATGCGCGCCAGAATTTGCTCGCTGCGGATGGGATCGTGGCGCAGCGCCTCGGTGAAGTCGGTGGCGATGTAGCCGGGCGCGATGGCGTTGACGTTGACGCCCTTGCCGGCCCACTCGTTCGACAGCGCCATCACCAGTTGGCCGATGGCGCCCTTGCTCGCGGCGTAACTTGGCACGGTGATCCCACCCTGGAAAGTGAGTAGCGAGGCCGCAAAGATGATCTTCCCGCGCCCGCGCGCCAGCATGTCTTTCCCGAATTCCCGCGCGACGATGAACTGCGCGTTGAGATTGGTCTCGATGACCTCGTCCCATTTGTCGTCGGGATATTCTGCCACGGGTTTGCGGAAGATCGTGCCCGCATTGTTGACGAGAATATCAATGGGCGGGCACTCCTCCTTCACCCGCGCGATGAAAGTGTATAACGACTCACGATCGGCAAAATCGCAGGCATAGCCGGTGAAGGTGCGCCCCAGGGCAACGACGTCTTGCTCTACCTCACTGCCTGGTCGCAGCGTGAGGCTCACGCCGACGATGTCCGCCCCGGCTTCGGCGAGTGCCTGCGCGTAGGCGCGCCCAATCCCGCGCCGGCAGCCGGTGACCAAGGCCGTCTTTCCGTCCAGTTTGAAAAGGTCTAGTATGCTCATATCAATCATTCGTGAAAATTCGTGTAATTCGTGGCTAAAAGATGGCGTTCAACGTTTTTACTTCCTCAGCCGTGAGCGCGCGGTCGCCAGCCTGGGCATTCATGATCGCCTGCTCCGGCGATTTCGCGCCAGGGATGGTGACGGGCGCAACGGGGTGCGAGAAGCTGAAGCGCAGCGCCGTGGTCACCATCTCCACGCCCGGCTGGATGTGGCGCTTAAGCTTCTCAACCTTTGCCATATCTGCCTCGAAACTTTCGCGCCGCGCGCCGCCCTTGTTCCACCCGGCGCGCACGGAGTCGGTGAAGACGCTGTCGAGCGTGTACTTGCCCGCGAGCAAGCCCTGCCGCAGCGGCCCACGGATGAGCACCGCGATGCCGTGTTCCGCGCAATAGGGGAACAGCTCCGCTTCCGGTGCGCGGTTCACCAGCGAATAGTTCACCTCCACCACGCTGCACGTCCCGTTGACGTTGAACCGCTTCAACACGTCCAGGCTGTCGGTGGAGATGCCGTAAGCGCGCAATCGCCCTTCCTGCTTGAGCAGCTCGAAGGCCGCCAGGTAGATCGTGGGATCGGCAAGGTTGCTCTCGTGGCAGAGCAGCACATCGTGCCAGTCGGTGCGCAGACGGTGCAGCGAGGCGTGCGCGCAGAGGCGGATCATGTCCGTGGTAGTCTTGGGCACGCCCTGCCCGGTGCGCTCGCCCCAGTGCCCGATCTTGCTGACGATGTAGACGCGATGTCGCAGACCAGCCAGCGCCACACCGAGCCGTTCCTCCGAGAGGCCGTTGGGATCGCCGTAGGATTCGGCGACATCGAACAGGTTCACGCCGCTATCGAACGCCGCGCGCACCGTGGCCCACGCCGTCGCGTCATCTACTGCGCCCCACTGATTGCCGATGTTCCACGTGCCCAGCCCTACGGCGGACACGGACCAGCCTAATTTGCCAAATGGTCGGTAAAGCATTAAGTACCTCCTGAATGTGTTAGATTACTTTGCTCTCACTCTTGTGCGGATTCTAAATTCGTTTGTTCGTTCCAGGATTCGTGGTCGGCAGCCCTCTCACAATCGCAATCTCCTCCGCTGTGAGCGTGTACAGCTCGTAGACCAACGCGTCGATGGCCTTGTCCGTGGCGTCGATTTGCTGTTGGAGCAGATGTTTCTCGTGGCAGTGTTGGAGCGCGTTATCGTCGAAACGCCGGATCAGGTCAAGAGTGGGGTAGGGGATGCGTATGGTGAATCAAATTGCAAGGGCTTCTTTTTGCAGAATCTCTTGCCAAAACGGGCTTATCGTGCCGTCCGTAATCTCGCGGGGGGTCCACCCATGCGCTTGAATGGGCAGCAATAGCCGTGCCGCAACCACGCCAAGCAGTTCCAAACGTTCCCGGCGGCTCAACGGATCCCAATCCGGTGAAATGACGATAAGGTCAATGTCACTCCCTTCGGTTGCCGTTCCATGCCGTTGTGAGCCATAGAGCAAAACTTGCTGCTGGCGAATCCCGGACTTTTCTAACGCTTCTCGGAAACGTTGGATTTTGACTATCAGTTCAAAGCTTGGTGTAGCCACTGAATAATCTCCTCCGTTTGTTGCAAATAAGACTTGACGATTGATCGCGGATATTCCTGGATCGCCTGCTGTAAGTCATCGGGATAGCGTGTTAGAATACTCGCATTGTTGATTTTTCCCACAAATTCCAAAAACTTGTCCGGTAATATTAATCCACTGCGACTGATCAGGTAAATCAAATCATGGGAACGTGGTGGAATTGCTTGCAAGTTCTCCGTGACATGCGCCTTGAGCATCTTTTCGAGCGCCAGGTGACACATAAAGACCACATAGAGATAGCGCCGGGTTGTGAGCATGTGACGCGCTGTCTCTATGTCATATAGCGCTGTGTTTACCCAGTTTTGTGTGTCGGGTCGCATTGATCCTTCCAGGAATTCTCTGTTTATATGCTCAGTGTAGGATAACTCTCCTGAAAAGTCAATGATCATTCATTGATTGACTTTCATCGCCAATCCAACAATGTGATCCCCCCATCATCCACCAGCGGGATGACGCTCCCATCCTGCGGCGCGAGCAGGTAGAGGTTGTTGAGGTAGATGAAGGCAATCTGCTTTCCGTCGGGACTCCACCGCCACACTGGCAGTTCGAGGCCGCTTTCGCCGGGTGGATCGAAACAGAATTGATCGGAGCCGTCGCGGTCAATGCGACAGAGTTTGTGCGGGCTGATGTCGCTCTTGTAGGGGACGAGCGCCCGCCCGAAGAGCAGCGTCGTTCCATCCGGCGCATAAATTGGTGTGGCCCACATTCCCGTCTCCGAAGCGAGTTCGGCGCTGTACGCGCCCGTCGCCGCGATCTGCCACACGTCGAAGATGGGGCTTTCCTCCGGATCGTCAATGTTGGGCGAGGGTGCGTGGATGACTGTAGCGATGAAACTGCCGTCCGGCGACCATGCCACCGAGGGATTCCACGCCCAACTGCTGTAGGTGCGATAGGTGGGGAAGGTGAGCAGCGGGACGCGCTCGGCCTGGCGCAGATTGACCACGCCCACACTGTCGGGCTGTGAGTAGGCCAGCGCCTCGCCGTCGGGCGACCAGGCGTAGCGCGTACCCCACCAGCCGTATCCGCCGCCGGCCTCCGCCGCGAGGATTTTGCGCCGCGTGACGAGCGTGAACTGCGCGGTCAGTTGCGCCGTCCACAGATCGTTCTGCCCGCGCCAGCCGGGTGCCTGCTCGATGACCTCCGCCGTCGTCCAGGCGATGGTCTTGCCGTCGGGATGCCACCCGGCCCACAGCGCGTCGCTGACGTTGAGCGGGATCGGGTTGGAATCGGCCTCGGCGGTGCGGATGAGCCACAGCTCGTTGATGTGCTCGGCTTCGGTGACGCCGCGGGTGAAGAGCAACTTCGACGCATCCGGCGAGAGGCTGAAAACGCGCCCGTCCAGGTCGCCCAACGTCGTGAGGCGGCGGCGCGCGCGATTGCTGCCGCGTAAAATCCACGCATCCTGGTTGTTGAGGTAGGCCATAGTACCAGTGATGATGACCGTTTCGACTTTGGGGCGCGTGCCTACCAGGCGGATCTCGTCCTGAGGCGGTTGGGTGACGGCCTCCTGCATCAGCGTGCGTTCTACCTCCACGCCGTCTTCGAACGTGATGCGGTAAGCGCGCTCCAAGACGCCGGCCTGCCCCGATTGCAGCAAGCGCGTCTCGCCTTCGGGAACGGCGGCGTCGCGCACGACCTGCCGTCCAAACGGCAGCGTCTCGGAGATCGTCTCCGTCTGCCGGATCACACGCACGATGGTGATGGTCATTCCGTTGCGCAGCGCGGCGGTTTCCGGCGGCATCAGCCGGTCGAGTTCGCCTATGGTCACGCCCTCGGCGGTCAAGAGATCGCGCACCGTGCCCAATTCGGTGACGATGAGCCGCTGTTCGCCATCAACGACCAGCGTCACGCGGTTGGGTTCAGTGGGGGAGGGGGGGACGACACACGCCGCCAGCAGCGCGCACAGCGCCGCCAGCGTGACTAACGTGACGCCAAGCCCACGACGGTATTTTGGTTGTGCGAATATAGATAGATTCATGCCGTGTTTTATACAACGGCATACGTCAAACGTCAAACGGGGAGGAGGTAGACGGTAGACGGTAGACAGGGTTTTCCTCCCCGTCTACCGTCTACCGTCTACTGCTCCACAGCGACCGCGCCCCAGTGGAAGGTGTGCGCGCCTGCGAGGGCGCGGCTCACGTCCCAGAAACCTGCGCCGCCGGTTACACCCAGGCGATAAGGGTGGTTCTCCGCGTCGAAGTAGAGGAAAGCCGATCCGTCGGGCGCCCACAGTGCGGAGCCATCGTTGCGGTCAAGCAGGGCGATAGGATGCGCGGCTTCGTCAGACCCCAGGAAGTAGAGGCCGGGCGCTGGGCCGGGGCAGTCATCCCCGCAGCCGCGATGCACGAATGCGACCCACCCATCGGGCAGCGCCAACGGCGACGCGGGGTGCAGCGCCCACGGACCGAGCGCGCACGTCTGGTATGGCATAGTCACCGGCGTGTCGCCGAAGGGTGGCTGTACCTGGTACAGGCAGCCCTGCTGCGGCGTGTCGGTGAACAACCACAGGCTTTGCGTTCCCCAACTCAGCCCGATGTCGCAGCCCTCCACGCAGGCCACGTCGCCGATGGGGGTGATTTGTCCCGTCGCCACACTGAGCAGCCCCATGAGCGTCCCTCCCGCCGATCGCGCTTCCAGGACCAACCAACGGCTGTTGGGCGACCATGCCTTGAAGCGCCAGGGCGGCGTGTCTGAGGGCGGCAGCGCCAGTCGCGGCTCGGGATTATCGAGCGCGGTTAGCCACAGCCCCGCGCCGTCTTCGTAGGCGACGAGGCTGCCATCCGGCGCGAGGTGGACGCCCATACAGCCTGTATCCCCGGCGCAGAAGCCCAGGGTGCGCTGCGCCCGCCGCAGTTTGGGCAATTCGATAGCCAGCACAGTCCCGCAGAGATTGCTGTTGGCGCTCATCTCCGCCGTTGGCTGGATGCCCCATGCCAGGTAAACCAGATAGCGCGCGTCCGGCGTCACGTCGAAATAAATACCCCGGTCGTCAATCAACCGGCCGGCGGTGGGGATGTGCGTGTGCTGCCACTGCGCGCGGTCGAAAACGTACAGTTTACCGGCGTCGGTCACGTAAAGAATGTAGCGTTCGTCCTGCGTCACCCGGTAGGCGAGTACAGTTTCCCCTTCCACCGCAACCGGCACACTTTCCACCGCGCCGCCTTCCGCCAACCACGACCAGATTTTGCCGTCGCGCATGAAGTAGAGATCGGCCGGCAGCGCCGGCCAACCTTGCAGCTCGGTGGGCTGCGGCGGCAAGAGCAAACCTGGCGGCAGCGTCGGCGTGGGCGTGGGGGTGATAGTCGGCGTGGCAGTCGGCGTGAGTGTGGGGGTGTGGGTCGGCGTCGGCGTTGGGAGAACCGGCGTGCGCGTCGGTGTGGGGGTGGGGGCGATGGTGGGCGTCTCGCAGCCAGTGAGGGATGTGACGATCAACAGCAGTATTAAAACAGCAAACAATAATTTTTTCATCAATACAAAGATTCCTCTAGGGGATGTAGGTGAAGTTTGCGCCGTTGTTGACCCACAACACCGGTTCCCCGGCGGCGGGGACGCACCACAAGCTGCCTTCGTCTGCGCCGAGGCGCAGCGCGTAAGTCCCGTCCGGCGCGATGTAGAAAGCCGGACGCGCCAGGTCCGGCGCGGCGGGCAGCGCTGCTGTCGTTGCCGGTGTAGGCGTCGGTGTAACGGGCGGCGTCTCGTGGGCTGCGGGTCGTTGATCCCAGGGCACGAGTTCGCCTGTGCGCCAGTTGAGGGCGAAGCGCTCCGCCGGATCGGGGCAGCGGAAGCCGTACACGGCGCAATTGGTGGCATAATCGTTGAAATTGGTTTCCCAGGCGTAAGTCTGCGCGCGGAAGGGGATCCGCCGCACTTCGATGAAATCGCCTTCCCAAGAACACACCCCGTAAGCCTCGCATAAATGGTAGTCGTAGGCTGGATCGGCGAGCAAGACGCGCCGTGCGCCGTCAGCGGCGTTGGCGATGACAATGTGCTGCGGGCTGAGGGTGATCTCGGCGAGCGCGGGGGTAGTGAACGCCATGGCTCGCTGCTGGTACAGCAGATAGTCGCCCGCGGGCGTCCAGACTGTCTGTTGCTCTTCTGTGTCGAGTCCCTCCGGCGGGGCGATGAAAAGCCGTTCTTGGGGGACGTTGTAACCCCACACCGTACTCCCCCATCCCATGTAGGGGTGGACGTTCACGGCGAAAGCCGTCTGGGTCGCGTTCCACTGCACTGCGCCGGCCTTGCCGAGGGTGGTGCGCGCGCCGGTCGCCAGGTTCACGGTCAGCAGCTCGCCGCCCTCACAGTGCCCCACGCCGATGAGCATCAGCGTGTCGGAGAGGAACGTGAAATTATGTCCGCCGGTCTCCGTGAGGGTGATGGCCTCGTTAGCGCCCAGGTTGAGCGCGGCGATGCCGCGTCCGCAAATTTCTTCACCCCAAAAATACGCCACCCACGCGCCGCCGGGCGAGAACGTATACTTGTCGCATGGGAACCTGGCTTGCGTACACTTGGGGTCGAGGATGTGCTGGCGGACAAAGTCTGTCGTGATCGAAAATGGCCAGGCGACCAGCAGATCAACGGAGACAGCGCCGGTTGTGGGGCGAATGTAAAGGATATTGCCGCCGGCGGATAGCCGTTCACTGCGTCGCCCATCGGCGGCGACGGCCCACAGGTGCGTGTCGCTGCTTCTCTGGGTGGCCGATGCCGGCGCAAACGGCGCCGGAAGCGCGCTGGTGAAAAGAATCACGTCGCGCAGGGGTTCGGTTTTGGGAAAAGAGCGCTGCCAGACGGCGGCGCACACCGGCATAGGCGTGAGGGTCGCCGTGGGGCGCGGCGTTGCGGTAGCCGTCCGTGTGGGGAGCGGTGTCGCCGGCATGGCGGTGGCTGTGGGCGTCCAGGTGGGGACCGGGGTGCGCGTCGCTGCCGGCGATGCAGATGGCGGTGTTGCCGCGGGTGTAGTCTGCCCGGAAGTCTGGCATCCCAGGAGTAGGAAGAGTGCAATCAGCAAAACAAGCCGATATTTCTGTGCTCTCATACATCTCCCTCCACCAGTATTGTGTTGACGAAATTCTCGGCGGCTTGCCGGGTGCTGATCTCGCCCACGGCCTGGGCCTCGCGCAGCGCTTCCAGGATGCGTCCGATCTGTGGCCCTTGCCGGATGCCCAACGCGATCAGATCGTGCCCGTTGAGCAGGGGCGGCGGCGCGATGACCTCGGTTGGCTGCTCGAAGTAAGATTTGAGCAGCACGTTGGCGTGCTGCAACAAGGCGCGCCAGCGATTTTGGGTCAAGCCGCGTCCCCAGACCGCCATCGCGTCGGCCAGCGCCAGCAGCACAACGCTCACCCCAACGTCACCCGTTGCGCGGTAGAAGCGGTAGGCGGCGCGCCGCGTCGGCGCGGATTTGTCCGCCCCGGCAAGCCGCATGTGCTCTGTCACCAGGGTGCCGATGAACGCGATGGCCTTCGCCGGAAAGCGCAACGCCTCCAACCGCGCTTCTGTTGATTGCGCGCCGGCTTCGGCATGGCCGTAGAAGTGGCTGCGCCCGTCGTCATCCACCGTGCGGGTGGCGGCCTTGCCCACGTCGTGGAACAGCGCCCCCCACTTGAGAAGATCGGCGCGCGGCATGTCCGCATTCACCGGCGTTTGCAGATACCTCAGGAGCGGCGATTGAAATGGGAGCAGGACGTCGGCGAGCATCGGCCAAGTCCAGGAGGGGACGGGCACATAGGTGTCGGTTGACGAGGGGCGTGACTCGCCCTTGAGGAGCGCCAGTATCCCTTCCGCCGCGGCAATGGCGGCCAGAGTGTGGACGCGGGCATCTGCGTAGTGATGCGGCTGAGATTGTTGAACGGCTTGCAGCGCCTGAATTTCCGGCAGGATGTGGCTCAACAGCCCCACATCGGCCAGGGCTTGCAGGCTGTGGGCCGCCGAGCCGTCGTGCAGTATGTTGAGCAACTCGGCGCGGATGCGTTCAGGGGCGACGGTGGTGATGGAGAGCGCCTGTGCGCGAATCGCCATCTCGGTCCGTGGATCAAGGCGGAAGTGCAACGTATTGGCCTGGCGCACCGCGCGTAGCAGCCGCGCCGGATCGTCTTTGAAGCTGGTCGGCCCGGTCACACGGATGATGCCGGCGCCGAGGTCGGTTTGTCCGTGGGTCGGGTCAATGAGCGCGCCGTCGAGGGTGAGCGCCAGCGCGTTGATGGTGAAATCGCGCCGCCGCAAATCGTCCTCCAGCGTCGCGCCGCGCAGGGAGGCGAAGTCCAACGTGACCGGATGGTGTGTGGCCGGATCGGTCACCACGACGCGCCCGGTATCTCGTTCTTCGTCCAGCGGATAGTAGGCGGCCTTTAGCGCGTTGGCGACCTTGCGCGCCAACCAACATCCGTCCTCCACGACGGCGAAATCCCAATCGTGAAGGTTGCGCCCCAACAACAGGTCACGCACAGGCCCACCCGCCAGCCAGATTCCCTCTGTAGGGAGGATCGCCTTGAGTGGAACCAGCGGCCATTCTGGCAGGGGAATGTGTGGCGGCCGGGGCGCGATCCACGCAAGACGCAGCCGTTCTTTCGGACGCGCGGCGCGCGCGGCGTAGCGCGCTTCTTCGAGCGTCATGCCGACGCCGGCGACCGCGTGCGCTTCCGTCAACGCGACCCATCGCCCTGCATAAGGACTGAAATCCATCATGGCTATTTCGTAAAACGTAAAGCGTAAAACTTAACTTGCGTATTGGTCTTCATAAAACGAGTGCGGCACGCCCCAGGAGCGTACCGCACGATGATCGTTTGTTCAGTAGACCCGACGAGGGTTGTAAGTGCGACGCGCAACCTTCCCGAGGATCGCTGAATGAACTCCCTGCGACAGGTTACACGCGGGTCAGGTACTGTCCGTTCCGGGTATCAACGCGGATGACATCGCCGGTATTGACGAACAGGGGCACCTGGACTTTCAAACCGGTTTCGCAGACAACAGTTTTGCTCGCGCCGGTGGCGGTATCTCCGGCCACGGCCACCTCGGATTCGACGACTTCGAGTTCAACCGAAGTCGGGAGGTCTGCATCAAGCACCTCGTTCTCCAAAATGGTCAGGGAGACTTCCATGCCCTCTTTCAAAAATCCGGCTTTGTCGCCGATCATCTCAGCAGTCACGTGGAGCTGATCGTAGGTTTGGGTATCCATAAAGTAGAAGGCTTCGCCGTCTTCGTACAGATATTGCGCCGCACGACGCTCAACCGGCGCTTCCTCGAAGCGATCTCCCGACAAGAAGTTGCGCGGGATTGAGGCCCCGGTGCGCAAGTTGCGGATCTTGGTGCGGATAATGGCGTTGCCGCGACCTGGTTTGTAGTGCTGGTACTCTAGAACCTGGTAAAGTTCGCCGTCTAAAATAAAAGTTGTTCCTTTGCGAAGTTCGTTTGCATCAATCATACTGTTTCCTCCATACTGGCTATCAAGGGTGCATTATAACCCTGCTGCGATTATCGTCAAGGAAAACTTTCCCTTATTGTGATTTTTATAGTATAATTCTTCATAAAGATAGCAAAACCTTGTTGCAAATTGTATTTGTGTGTATAATAACTATGAATCCAGAAGAAAGGAGAGCTTGGTATGAGTCGCAAATCTATGTTCGTGATTTTAGCTGTTCTTGTGGTGCTCGCGTTGACGTTGGCTGGCTGCAAGAAGTCCGCCACCCCTAAACTGGATAATATCCAGGCTGAAGACGAATCCGCTGCTATGGTGCAAGAGGCCGGAGCTAATCCGCCAGTAGCGACGCAAGCTCCCACTGAGGAGGCGACTGCTGCTGCCACCACCGAGGCGCCGGCAGCCACCGAAGCCGCGCCTGCTGCGACTGAGGCAGCGACACCGGCAGCCGAGGTGGTGGTGACGCCCGAAGCGACGGTGGCCGTCGAAGCGACGGTGGCGGCGACGACGGAATCTGCTATTACCGGCGTGCCGGGTAAGCACGTGGTGCAGGCCGGGGAGAACCTCTTCCGCATTGCGCTGCGGTACGGCACGACGGTGGAGGCCATTGCCAAGGCCAACGGGATCACCAACGCCACATTGATCTATATTGGGCAAGTGCTGACGATCCCAGGAGCATCTGGCGGCACGCCGCCCACGCCGCCGACGCCCCCTGCGCCGCCGAGCGGTGGCGAGAAAACTCACATCGTTCAGCCCGGCGAGAACCTGTTCCGCATCGCGCTGAAGTACAACTACAGCCAGTATTATCTTGCCAAATACAACGGCATCGCCAATCCTGCGTTGATCTACGTCGGTCAGGTCATCCGCATTCCGTAGAGACGCGTTGGAGAGACATTCGCCCCGGATTGCGCGGTGTTTCTCGACATAGAAGCAACCGGTGAGTAGGATCGTCAGTCTGAACAACGAACGTGTGCGGCGAGTGCAGGCGCTTGAGCGTAGCACTCGCCGCCGTTATCATGAGGGCCTGCTGGTGGTCGAGGGCCTGCGTTTAGCGCAGGAGGCGCTCGGCGCGGGCCTGCCTATCCACGAAGCCTTTTACACCGAAACATTCACCGCCGGCGCATTGGGGAAATCGCTGGTTGATACCTGCGCAGCGCGGTTTATCTCTGCCTGGGAAGTGGCTCCCGACGTGATGCAGGCGCTCTCCGACACCGAGACGCCTCAGGGTATTCTCTTTGTTATGCCAATTCCCGATCTACACTGTCGTGAAGATGCTCCGTTTACCTTAATCCCCGACAACGTCCGTGATCCTGGCAACCTGGGCACGATGCTGCGCGCGGCGTGGGCGGCCGGCGTCTCGCAAGTTCTGCTGCCGCCCGGCACAGTGGACTACACGAGTCCGAAAGTGGTGCGTGCCGGCATGGGAGCGCACTTCCAGCTGCCGTTGCGCCGGGCCGCGTGGGACGAGATTCGCGCCCGCGTTGCCGAGGCCGATGTCTGGCTCGCGGAAGCGGGGCAAGGGACGCCCTACAACGCTGTGGACTGGCGCGGTCGCGTCGCGCTCATCGTCGGCGGGGAGGCGGAAGGCGCCGGCCCCGAAGGTCGCGCGCTCGCCGCCAGCCGGCGCGTCGTCATCCCTATGGCGCGCGGCGTGGATTCGCTCAACGCCGCGCTGGCGTCCGCTATCGTGCTCTTCGAGGCGGCGCGGCAGCGTGGCGTCGGCAGGTGAGTGATAACCGAAACACGTATTGCTTCGCGCGCTAATCCTGCTACAATCGAGGAATGAAGCGATTTTGGTTCGTGTTGATTGTACTGTTAAGCCTGGCATGTAGCCTCGTGATTCCCCCCACTACGCCTTCCCCGGTTGTGGAGACGGCGACGGTCGCGCCATCCCTTACCCCAACTGCCGTTGTTACACTGAAAGTAACGTCTACATCTTCGCCGACGGCGACGCCGACGCTGTCGCCAACGCTGTTGCCAACGGCGACGCCTCTCGGTCCAGGATTGGAGCTGAATGGCGTCCGCTTTTTCCCCTGGCCGTTGTATGCCGGTGATTGGATTAGCGTTGACATTGATCCCCGCCTGCCGGAAGACGTCGCCGGCCCACTGACGCTCACGTGGACATTGAACCCTGACGAGACGTTGACGACGCCGGTTGACTATGTTGGGCTGGACGACACGTTACAGGCGCGCTTTTACTGGGCGTGGCAAATCCCCTCGACGGCGGCGACGATACCGTTCACCTTTACGCTGCTGTTGCCGCCCGGTTTCGACGATCCCGATCTGACAGACAACACCTTGTTTGTCACCGTCACACCGCTCTCAATCGCGGACATGCGCGAACCGGAGCCAGAAGCGCGTTGGGCGTCCACAGAATTGCCCGGTTTCCGGCTGCATTATCTCACCGATTCAGCGGCTGAACGCGATTTGGCTGCCATTTCGACAGTCGCGGCGGGCGCTTATGCGGATGTTACGGCGTTGTTTAATCCGGCGGACTCGCTGCTCGATATTTTCCTGTTAGACCGGGTGATTGGGCAGGGCGGGTACGCTTCATCGGACTGGGTCGCCATTTCCTACACGGACCGCCAGTACACGCCGGTCAACCTGGGCATGGCGCTGCGGCACGAGCTGACGCACCGGCTGGATGCGTCGGTGGGCTGCGCGCTTGCGCCGTCTTTGGTGCGTGAGGGGTTGGCGGTATACGTCGCCGGCGGACATTACGCGCTCAAATCCATCGTTCAGGCGGCGGCAGTGATTTATGCCTCTGAGCACTATATCCCACTGGCGCAGCTTGCGGACAATTTCTACGCGCAGCAGCACGAGGTCAGTTATATGGAAGCCGGCGCTTTCGTGACCTATCTCGTGGACACCTACGGGTGGGATGGCTTGACGACGTTCTGTCAGGCTGCCACGTGGAATGAAACCACCCCTGACGGCACGACGCTACTCGATGCTGGGCTGCAAGCGGTGGGCGAGGCGCGTTGGGCGGCATTTCAGACGAAATGGGAAGCCTGGTTGGCGGCGCAGTCTGTCACAGCTACCGAGATGGCGGCGTTGGCGACGGAGTTGCATTTGATGGAGACGTTGCGCGCCTACCAACGCGCCTACGATGTCGGCGCGCACTTCCTGGAAGGGATTTTGTTTGACCCGCAGGTAGGCACACTCAAGCAGATCACGGCAGATTTCGTGCGCCGTCCACGCGAGGCCGCCCCTGTGGCGCTGGAGCTGCTGCTGGTGATGGCGCGTGAGGCCCTGGCGCGCGAGGATACCGCGTCGGCCGAC
>DAOUAQ010000278.1:0-7825 GCA_034433375.1 Anaerolineae bacterium
TTGCCGTAGGCGCGGTAGATTTCCGGGTGGGTGAGCGGGTGGATGATCTTCATGCGAATCTCATCCTTGAGCTTTTCCATGCCGCCCACGTCCTTGAAGGTCAGGTGGGGACGCTCGACGTCGGACGATGGCGGCGGCGCGGCTTCTTCACCGGCTGTGACGAATACGAGGTCGTTTTGTGATTTCGGTGGAGCCGGAGCCTCCGACACGCGCTCAGTTAATCGGCGCGCCAGATCATCATCCGCCAAAGAGGAGTCAGCGGCGACGGCCTGGCGATAAACACGCGCGGCAGTCGCCTGTTCGCCATTCGCCAGATAGGCCCGCGCGGCCAACAAGAGCGCGGGGGCCGGCGGCTGCGGCCCCCGCAGCACTTCCTCTAAAATCACCAACGCCACATCCACCTTGTTCTGGCGATAGTACGCCTCAGCCAGCGATGTCTTGATGCCGTCGTCGTCCGGTGTGAGATCCAACGCGCGGCGATAGGATTTCGCGGCCTCGACGTAGTCGCCATTTGCCAGCAGCAGGTCGGCCAGGTGTTTGTGCAATGGCGCGGAGTCAGGTGTCGCCGCGACCGCTGCTTGCAGCGCGCGAATCAGGTCGTCGTTATGCCCCATCAGCTATTTCTCGATGCGCCACACACGCAAGTCGTCGAGGCACACGGTCACGTTGCCATCCTCATAGCTCGCCCCGCCGATGCCGACACGTCCGGTGGGGAAGATGGTGCTTTCCACCTGCCCAAGCATAATGCCGTTGACGAAAACTGAGAAGTAACCCCCTGTGCGTTCAATGCTCAGGTAGTTCCAACCGGTGGGCACGATGTTCTTGGATTCCGTCCAGGAGATCGGCGCATCCTGCCATTCGTCATCTTTGAGCAAAAACAGCGCAAAGGATTGCGATTCCGGCGCAACCTCAAACCAATAGAGGTTGTCACCATCTGGACCGAATCCAATGCCGCAGGTAGCGTCCGTCCCACCATCCGGGGTGCAGGCGACCTCGGCGACAAACTGATCCGGTCGGAACGGTTCGTACCATTCCCAGGCGGTCAGATCGGTGGCCTTGATCAAGATGCAGTATTCTCCGTCTTTGGGCGGGATGTAATACACATCATCGGTCTCGCGCGTGGCGGCCCAGCGATTCCGATTATCGCTAAAGTCATCCTCGAAGCGCAGCACCGCGTTGGTGGGCAGGTCAGTTTTGCCAACGACGTACCATGTGTACCAATCAAGCACGGAGACGTTGTAGATCGTTTCAATCGTGTTGCCGTCAGCGTCTTCGGCCTTTACGTCATAGGACATGTCGTTCTCTAAGCCCTCAACCACGTAAGAACCACCGCTCTTAAGCGCCGTCCCGCCAAGCCAATCTTCGCCCCAACTGTCGCTGTCGGAGGGAGAGACGTAGAGCGCAGCGATGATGTCAGTAGCGTTGTTGATGACTTCCAATGAAGCGCCGCCAACAATCGTCCAGTAGCTATCTTCGGCGATGTCGGCCTCCCACAAAGTTTCGATGACGCCGCCATTTTCATCTTCGGCCTGCAAGTCGTAGACGCCGGCGGGGATGCCGGTTATCATATAGCTTTCGCCGGCAGGAATGACTTCGCCCGCCAGCCAGTCCTCGCCCCAGCTATCCGCATCGCTCGGGGAGATGTAGACGTACCAGATGTCGCGAGTAGATTCATTGGTAATTTCGAGCGACATCCCTTCTTCGACAACTTCCGTCGGTTCCGGCGTCGCCGTCGGGGCAGTCGTCGCGGTTGGTTTGGGTGTCGCCGTCGGGCGCGGTGTGGCCGTCGGCTGCGGTTTTTCCGTCGGCGCCTCGGTCGGCGCAACGGTGGCGGGTTCAGGGGTGGGCGTAGTGCGAACGGCGTTGCACGCCAGCGAGACAATCATCAACACAGTCACAATCAATACAATCCAACTTTTACGCTTCATCGCTATAACCTCCATATAGAAACTGTTATCCTTATCCAGACCTGTCAGGCCTGAGGTAATTAGTAGATATATCTCTATCATAATCGGTTTTTAAGGACTGTCAAAAGGTCAGGCAACTGGATTTTTCAGCCCATTGCGGTAGAATAGTTTAGAAAATAACCACTCTTGCGAAGGTTTAGGCAAACCTTGTTTGCACACCTTCGCAAGGGTTATGCACAGGAGGAGATCATGCCTAACCCCTATAATCCACAAGCCATCGAGTCAAAATGGCAGGCGCGGTGGGACGCCGACGGTCTTTACAAATCAGTGGTCGATCACAGCAAGCCCAAGTTCTACGCGCTGACGATGCTGCCCTACCCCAGCGGCGACATTCACATCGGACACTGGTACGCGATGTCGCCTAGCGACGTGCGCGCGCGTTTCAAGCGTATGCAAGGCTACAATGTCCTCTTCCCGATGGGCTTCGACGCTTTCGGCCTGCCCGCCGAGAACGCCGCCATCCAGCGCGGCATCCATCCCAAGACGTGGACGCTCGCCAATATCGAACGCGAGCAGCAGCAGTTACGCACGATGGGGATGATGATCGACTGGGAGCGCGAGGCCATCTCCTGCCTGCCCGGGTATTACCGCTGGAGCGAATGGTTGTTCCTCAAGTTTTACGAGATGGGGCTGGCCTACCGCAAGAAAGCACCGGTGGACTACTGCCCCAACTGCAAGACCACGCTGGCGCGCGAGCAGGTCATCGGCGAAGAGCACATCTGCGAACGCTGCGGCACGCCGGTCTTCAAGAAGGATTTGGAGCAGTGGTTCTGGCGCATCACGAAGTACGCCGATGAGCTGCTGGATTTCTCCAAGATCGACTGGCCCGACAAAATCCGCCTGGCGCAGACGAACTGGATTCAGCGCAGCGAAGGCGCGGAAGTCACCTTTATGGTGGATGAGGTAATCAGTAATCAGGGATTAGTAATTGGTAATCAGGGATTAGTAATTGGTAATCAGGAATCGGTAATCGGGGAGCAAGAACCAGTTACCGATCACCAGTTACCAGTTACCGATCCCCAGTTACCAGTTACCGATCCCCAGTTACCAGTTACCGATTACCAACTCACCGTCTTCACCACCCGGCCCGACACGCTCTGGGGCGCGACGTTTATGGTGTTGTCGCCGGAGCACCCGCTGGTGGAGCGCATCACCAAGCCGGAGTTCCGCGAGGCGGTGAAAGCCTACCAGGTGCAGGCCGCCCGCCAGACTGAGATCGAGCGCATGAGCACCGAGAAGGAGAAGACCGGCGTCTTCACCGGCGCGTATGCCATCAATCCCGTCAACGACGCGCGCATCCCGATATGGATCGCGGACTACGTGCTGATCACCTACGGGACGGGCGCGATCATGGCCGTCCCAGCCCACGATGACCGCGACTTCGCGTTCGCCGTCAAGTTCGGCCTGCCGATAATCCCGGTGATCGACCGGGTGGATGGCCTCGCCAAGAGCTTCGCCTTCCCCGGCTCCGTCCGCGAGGGCTTCGCCGATGCGCTGAAAGACGCCGGCATCGAATTCACCGCCGCGCCGGTCGGCGATCTGGGCGAAGGGTTGTTCGTCACATTGCGCGGGAACGCGCAAATCGACCGTTACATCGCGCTTATGCAGGCATATCTGGTGGAAGGCAACTGGAACGAGATCGTCGGCGCGCGCTGGGCTTTCATTTTCAGCGACGGCGTCCGCGAACTGGATTCTGTGGAGAGCGACGCCGAAATCCTGGCGCGTTGCAAGGCCATCTACCCGCCCGTCAGCGCCAACCGGACGTGCATGGAGATGCTCAGCAACCTGCCCTTCTACCGCGATGCGCTCTACCACGCCGAATACGGCGCGATGATCAACTCTGGCAAGTTCAGCGGCACGCCCGGCGACGTCGCCAAGCAGCGCGTCACCGAATGGCTGGCGGAACGCGGGCGCGGCAAGGCCACGATCAACTACCGCCTGCGCGACTGGCTCATCAGCCGCCAGCGCTATTGGGGCGCGCCGATCCCCGTCGTCTACTGCGAGACGTGCGGCGTCGTCCCCGTCCCCTACGAAGACCTGCCCGTGCTGCTGCCCGACGACGTGGACTTCATGCCGACTGGCGAAAGCCCGCTCAAGTACCATGAAGGCTTCCTGCACACCACCTGCCCAAAGTGCGGCGGTCACGCGACGCGCGAGACCGACACCATGGACACATTCGTCTGCTCGTCGTGGTACCAGTACGCCTATCTCAGCCCCTATTATCGCGAAAGCGAACCGGCGCACGCCGATTCGATCCCCTGGGATACGGAGGAAGCGAAATACTGGGTTCCGGTGGACACCTACACGGGTGGCGCGGAACACGCCGTCATGCACCTGCTCTACACGCGCTTCTTCACCAAGGCGCTGCGCGACGCCGGCATCGTCAACTTCGACGAGCCGATGCTGCAACTGCGCAACCAGGGCACCATCCTCGGCGAGCCGCGCTGCGGGGACTGCGTCGAAGTGACCGGCGCGTGGGAAGGCGCGGCCTTCAGAGCCGAAGGGGTCGCCGTCTACAGCTTCAAGGATCAGGCCACGTGGCCCCCCGCAGAGCGCGGCGCGACACTGGTGCGCGGCGAGGTCATCGACCGCGACGACGTCAGCCTCAAGGTGCAAACGTCGGAGGCCGGCGAACTGACGGTCGTGCTGCTCAATGAGGCCATGCCCGTCGCCATCCCCGGCAAGGAAAAGGGCGGCACGGCGAAGGACATCCTCTACCACCTGGACGTGGAGAAGATGTCCAAGAGCAAGAAGAACGTCGTCGCGCCGGATGAGCTGGTGGCGCAATACGGAGCCGACACGGTCCGCGCGTACCTGATGTTCGGCTGGCGCTGGGAACAGGGCGGCCCGTGGGACAGCCAGGGCATCGAAGGCGTCGTGCGCTGGATCAACCGCGTGTGGAACATCGTCACGGAAGCGCCACAAGCCGGAGCCACCGAGACGCTCAGCGAGCGCGAGCTACTGCGGGCGATGCACTTCGCGGTCAAAAGCGTCACCGAGGATTTGGAGAACTTCGGCTTCAACACCGTCATCGCCCGGCTGATGGAGTACGCGAACGTGCTCAACAAGGCCAGGTCCGCGCACTATGGCAGCGCGCTGTGGGACGAGGCCATTACCAACCTGCTGCTCCTGGTTGCGCCCGTCGCGCCGCACATGGCGGAAGAACTGTGGGCCTTCCTGGGCAAGTCGTACAGCGTCCACACGCAGGCGTGGCCCACGTGGAACCCCGCCATGCTCGTCGAAGACGAAATCGAAATCCCGGTGCAAATCAACGGCAAAGTGCGCGGGCGCGTCACCGTCCCGGCAGACGCAGGTGAGGAGGTCATCAAAGCCGCCGCGCTGGCAGATGCGAACGTCCAGCGGCACCTCGAAGGCCAGCAGGTGCTCAAGGTCATCGTGCCGAACAAGAAGCTGGTGAGTATTGTGGTGAAGGGGAAGTAGAAGGGAGAGTGTGCGAGGGGCTGGAGGGAATCCAGCCCTTCGTCAATAATTACTAGATTCCTTCACATTTTAGACAAAGTTATAAGCAAGAGGATGAAATATGAGTCACTATGAGCCATACAAAGATTTCACAAACCGCCTGAAACTGCTCATTAGCAAACATCCCAACCTGGTTGTCACGACACTCAGCAATATCTTTACAATGCGCCTGATCGGAAACAAAACTCATGGGGATTTAGCTGAAATTGCAATTGCTGAGTTTATCAATCAGTACATGTATGATTTTCGCTCGGTTCACGTAGGTAAAGACCTCTATCGAGCAAAATCACAAGAAGAAGACCTCACTATCATCAATGAAATCACCAACGCCGAATTTCCGGTTAGCCTTAAAGCCTACGGAGATGGCCCTCTTCAGCTTTCTACCGATAAAAACTTTCGCATGTTCCCTCGGCTAGAGCAAGAAGGCGCATTGATCGAAAGTCCAGATGCAATCCAGAGGATTCTACAAGGCCCTGCATTTGCAGCGTTTCGAGACATCAATGTATTGCCATTGATCTATGACGAAACCAATCAACGTTGCAATATCCTCGTCTTTGATTATGAACGCGCGACCAGAGAGACCGCACGCATTGTGCGCGAAGAAGGTAGTAAAGGAAGAAAACATCCCGTGTATCGCTTTTACGATGCAGACGACGGCTACGTATGTGAAGTGCGTTATGGCGACGCGGCCGCAAATGCACTACAACGTGGGTTGTGGACTCACACCAAGCATGGTTTAAAGTATTTCGGTAGCCTTACCAACGGGTGGATCAGCTATTCGCACAATCTGGTTTTGGTCAAGCTGTTCTCTCATGCCCTGGTTTCATCCGAAGCCGGGCACACAGCGGCCCTTGAGAAGGTCAAAGAAGACATTGAACGAATGAAACGGATGTCAGGATTGAACTTATAATGCAGCAGCTTGCTTTCTTTGATAACGTTGTGACCAACATACCCTCTACGGAGGGCATTAAGTACACGGGATCAAAACTAAAACTCATCCCTCATATTCTCCAGCTCGCCCGACGGGTTGATGCCAGAACCGTGCTCGATGCCTTCGCCGGGACAACGCGCGTTTCTCAAGCTTTTGCCAAATCTGGATACCAGGTAATCTGTAATGATATTGCTATCTGGTCTGCGGTCTTTGGAACTTGCTACTTGCTCAACCAGAAAAAACCAGAAGAATATCGTGGATTGATTGATCATCTTAATGCCGTTCCCCCTGTGGATGGATGGTTTACACAATTTTATGGCGGATATCCCAATGGGGGGTGCGCCGTTCAGCAAGACGGTCTAAAAAAACCGTGGCAAGTCCACAATACACGCAAGCTGGATGGTATTCGTCAAGAGATCGAAAATCTGGGTCTCGAGAAAGTAGATAAGGCTGTCGCGCTGACCAGTCTGATTTTGGCGCTTGACCAGGTGGATAGCACTCTAGGACATTTTGTTTCATATCTGAAAGATTGGTCCCCCCGTTCGTATAACAACTTGATTCTTAGAGTACCAGATGTTTTCGTTACCCTCCAAAGTCATCAGGTCTTCCAAGAAAGCGTTTTTGACCTACTCCCGCATGTTTCTGCCGATCTTGCCTATCTTGATCCTCCTTACGGATCAAACAATGACAAAATGCCCCCGTCGCGGGTACGTTATGCGTCCTATTACCATATATGGACAACCGTATGTCTTTTTGACAACCCAAAGCTATTTGGCAAAGCCCGACGGCGACAAGACACATCGGACACGATTGCCGGATCCATATTCGAAGACTTCCGTAAAGACAAAGATGGACGTTATATTGCAGTAAACGCCATCGAACGACTGCTTAAGACAGTCAATGCTCGTTGGGTCATTCTGTCGTATAGCTCAGGAGGAAGAGCCACTGCGGAAGAACTCATAGAGGTCATCAATCGCAATGGGCAGGTACTCGAAGTCATAGAGATTGATTACCAGAGAAATGTCATGGCAGGGATGAAGTGGACAAATGAATGGCTAAAGGATGTCGAAGAGCCTAACCGTGAGTTTTTATTTCTTATCGAAAAGTAAAATTTCGCAAAAGGCAAAAATATGACGCAGGACAATGCAATAAAGGTCTTTATCTCCCACCGGGAATCCACCTGTGGTGAGTGTGGCGAAAACCTGGGGACCAAAGCCTGGATCACCCTGCTCGAAGATAAAGGCGCTCTGTGCTTATCGTGCGCGGACCTGGATCATCTGGTGTTCCTTCCCTCTGGCGATACAGCCCTGACCCGCCGGGCAAAGAAACTGTCGACGCTGTCGGCGGTCGTCTTGGAGTGGAGTCGCGCCCGGAAACGCTATGAGCGACAAGGATTACTGGTAGAGGAAGAAGCGTTACAAGCCGCCGAAGCAGCATGTCTCCAAGA
>DAOUAQ010000279.1:0-23132 GCA_034433375.1 Anaerolineae bacterium
GTGCGCCTCCGGGATGCGATACCAGCCCTCGTCGCGGGCCACCTGAAAATCGCGCGGATTGTTCATCAACCCCACCAACACCCGGTCGGCTGCGTGAAACATCGTTACCCTCCCTCAAGAACTAAACCACAAATCTACACGAATTTTGACGAATAGTGTACTGGACAGAAGCATATTGCAATTTTGGTACACGGATGAACACGGAAAACACGGATTTCTTTCCCTAAAAATCCGTAGAATCCGTGAAATCCGTGTACGATTCTTCGATTCGTGATTGCAAGATCATCCCGACCAATACAAGATTAGCGAGATTAGCGGTTTGTTCTCGAAACAGTGAAAGGACGACAAATGACGCCAAGAGCAAAAGTGGCCGTTTTGTATACGCAACCGGAGACGGTGCTGCAAGATTATCAACGCTTGTTTGCGTTGGCCGGTGGAGCCGAGGCGCTTGATCCCGCTGCCACCACCATCCTCAAGGACAATATCACCTGGCACTTCCCAATGCCGGGGGCCAATACGACGCCCTGGCAGCTCGAGGGCACGATCCTGGGGCTGCGTGGAGCCGGATTCAACGATCTGGTCTGCGTGCAGAACCAGACCGTCGTTACCAATGCTTTCAAAGGGGAAGACCTCAACCGTTACGTGCCGATCTTCCGCCGCTACGACGTGCCGGTGCGCTACAACTTCCGCAAAGAGGATATGACCTGGATCCCCTACCGACCCCAGGCGAAGATGCTGGCGCTGGATCACATCTACCCGGAGGGCATCCACATCCCGGATTACTTCATCGGCAAGAACATCGTTCACCTGCCGACGGTCAAGACGCACATGTACACGACGACGACCGGCGCGATGAAGAACGCTTTCGGCGGTTTGCTCAGCAAGTACCGGCACTACACCCACACGTGGATTCACGAGACGCTCGTGGACCTGTTGGCGATCCAGAAGGAAATCCATCCCGGCATCTTCGCGGTGATGGACGGCACAACCGCCGGAGATGGGGCCGGGCCGCGTATGATCCGCCCGGTGGAGAAAAACGTCATCCTGGCGTCGGCGGATCAGGTGGCGATTGACGCCGTTGCGGCCAAGCTGATGGGGTTCGACCCGCTCAGTATCAAGTACATCCGCCTGGCGCACGAACGTGGCCTGGGTGTGGGCGATCCGCGCGACATCGAGCTGGTGGGCGATGACGTTGCGGAGGCCAATTGGGGCTTCAAAGTGGGCTACAACTCTCACAGTTTCCTGGCGTGGCTGGCGTGGTACGGGCCGACGCGGGTGTTGCAAAAGCTGGTGCTGCGCACACCGTTGGTCATCATCCCCACGTTGATCGGCGAAATTGAGCAGGATTACATGTACTGGCCGTTGAAGTACCGGCGCATCGCCGCACGCTGGCGCGCGAACACGGCGTGGGGGCGCCTGTTCCAAAGCTATCCACAGAAAAACGATGGTTGATGGTAGGCCTCGCATTGCCTGCTGGCACTCCCGTTCACCCGATATATAATGCACGAAATGTGCGCGCAGGCGCGTGGTTGCGCGCTGGACTTTGGAGGTCAACGATGGACCGGGTAAAGACAGCTTTGCTTAGTATTGGACGTTTCCTCGGCGTGATCCTGCTCGTTGATTTAGGTCTTTTCATCGCCGTCACCATCTCGTGCCAGATTGGGACGCACTGCACCAGTACGGCGTGGAGTGAGCGAATGTTCTGGGTTGGGATTGGCGTGATACTCCTCGCTGCCCCGGCGGTGTTTGCGATGTTGAGTACGAGCCGGAGTTTCAGCATCAACCCGATGACCGCCGGCATGGATAATAAAATTGCACTGGATATCATCAACAGCGAGCGCCAGGGGATGAACAAGCGTGTGGTGTACGCGCTGCGCATGGGGTTAATCGGCGCCATCTGTATAGCTATCAGCGCGCTCATTGATATTCTCGCAAGCTAAATTACGAGTCTGCACATGTTATCCTGGTTTCGACGGCACCTGGCAGCGCCGGTTTTCGCGGACGCTGACGAGAAAAGCCGAGCGGCGCGCGTGTTGAACGCGCTGCAACTGGCCCTCATCGCCGTCACAGTGCTGGCCGGCCTTGCCTCGGCGTTCGTTTTCGCCGAGAAACTGGGCCGCCTCGCGGTGGTCGCGGGGATGGCAGGTGTGCTGATGATCTCACGGGTGCTGATGTGCCGGGGCTATGCGCGCGCCGCCAGCATCTTGATTTTGACAGGCAGCTGACTTGTCGTCAGATGCAGCAGGTATTGATGAATCTGGCGGTTAACGCGCGCGACGCGATGCCCGATGGCGGCGCACTGCGCTTTCACCTCACCCGCGTCCATGTGGACGAAGCCAGCGCCACGCTTCAGGGACTAGACGTTGGCGAATGGGTGCGGCTGACTGTCACCGATACAGGGAGCGGCATCCCGCCTGACATTTTACCGCACATCTTCGACCCATTTTTCACGACCAAGCAACCGGGGCAGGGGACGGGCCTGGGATTGGCGCAAGTCTACGGCATCGTGGGGATGCACGGCGGACAAATCCGTGTTGATACCCGGCTCGGGAGAGGAACGACCTTCACCCTGCATCTGCCCGCTCTAGTCACAATTGCACCGGAGGCGCTGACAGGAGATGGCGAACAAGAAGTGGTGACTGGACGAGGACAGACGATACTCGTCGTAGAAGATAACCCTGTCACGCGCATGGCGCTTGTTGATAGCCTGGAAGTTCTCAATTACAACGTAATGATCGCCGAAAACGGACTTCACGCGCTGTCAGTATTGGACATGCACGCCGATGAGATTGCGTTGATCCTCAGCGATGTCCTGATGCCAGAGATGGGTGGGATTGCTCTGCTCCGCGAAATGAAAAAGCGTGGGATGACCACCCGCCTGGTGCTACTCACCGGCCATCCACTTAAAGAAGAATTGGAGAGCCTGCAAATCGAAGGTGGCAGCACGCTGTTGGCCGATTGGATGCTCAAACCACCCAATTTGGACACTTTATCCAGGGTCATAGCGCGCGCGCTGCAACCGCCGATCACGTAGGAGGAGAAGACAAAATGTCCCCCACTCCCTGGCCTGTTGATGGAAACGACCTCACCATCCTGCGTGGTCTGTATAAGCGCCAACGCGAGATCGCGCAAGACCCGGCGATGCAAGAGCGCCGGCGCCTGTGGGCGCGCCACGCCGCACTCAACAGTGACCGTGCAGACACGGGCGCGCGCCCCATGATTCTAGCCGAGACCGGCGGCGTGCTCGACGAACTCATCCCGCTCTCGACACTGCGCTGTCAGGCCGATTGGGCGCGGCAGATGGAACGGGAGCTGCGCGAGCTGATCTTTCGCCACGAGCACGTCCGCGACGATTTCGTCGTCTTGCCGTGGATTCAGTATGGCTGGCGTGTGGAGATCGGCGATTTCGGCGTCACCACGGCATTGGTGCGCGGCAACAATGAGGGTAAGTTGGGCAGCTACCACTGGGACCCACCGCTCAAAGACCTGGACAAGGATTTCAACAAGCTGCGTTTCCGCGCGCTCTCCGTAGACCGCGAGCAAACGGCGGCGTGGGCGGCGTTCCTGGAAGAGCACTTCGGCGACATTATGCCGGTGCGGCTGCGCGCCAACTACTGGTGGACGACCGGCCTGACCTGGACGGCGATCAACCTCATCGGGCTGGAGCCGTTGATGATGACGACGTACGACAATCCGGCCGGCCTGCACCGGCTGATGGCGTTCCTGCGCGACGAATGTTTGCACTTCCTGGAATGGTTCGAGCGCGAAGGGCTGCTCACGCTCAACAACGAGAACGACTACATCGGCTCTGGCAGCCAGGGCTGGACGACCGAGTTACCCAGACGAGAAAAGCCCGACGGATCGCGCGAGAAATCTGCACAATCCGCGCAATCTGCTGATAACAGTGTGCGGCTGCAAGACCTGTGGGGGTTGTCCGAGTCGCAGGAGACCGTCGGCGTCTCCCCGAAGATGTTTGAGGAATTCATCTTCCCCTACCAACTGCCGGTTATCAGCCGCTTTGGCCTGAGCTATTACGGCTGCTGCGAGCCGATCCACAACCGCTGGCACATCGTCAAGCGCATCCCCAACCTGCGGCGTGTCTCCATCTCGCCGTGGTGCGACCAGGAGAAAATGGCGGCAGAGCTGGGCCGCGACTACATCTTCTGCCGCAAACCCAATCCGGCGATGATCAGCACCGCGCGCTTCGACGAAGACGCCATCCGCGATGATCTGCGCGCGACGTTGCGCATTGTGGGCGACGCCCCGCTTGAGCTGGTGATGAAGGACGTGCATACCCTCAACAACGAACCGCTGCGCCTGGGGCGGTGGGTGCAGTTGGCGCGCGAAGTCTGCGCGGAGTTCGGCTACGCATGACCCATCTGCTCGCCATCTGCTCGACTGCGGCGACACGCTGGCCGATGAAGCCACCGAAGTCAAAGACGCGCGCGGCGCAACCTTACGCGCCGACCTGATCCCTGGCGCGGCGGACGTCGTGCGCGAACTGAAGCGCCGGGGCGATCCGCTGGCGTTGGTCACCGATGGCCCGGCGGCAACCTTCACCAACATCCGCACCGATGAAATACACCCAGGCAACACTCGCAATTGACATTTAGAAGATAAACATTTATAATATCAGCATGTTATATTAAGTTAGTTCCCTCTCTCGAACCATAGTTGTCGGCGCAAACGACCGTACATATATGGGTTGCCGTAGAAGGAAGCTATTTCTAACTTTGATGGTTTGAAATTTTAAGAATAGCGGTATAATGGGAAAAGCAACGTAAACCTAAGCTAAAGGGGATCAAGATGACAAAAATCATTCGTATGACCATGGTTGTGATGTTACTCGTCGCGGGTGTAGTGACCACGCCTGCGCGCATCGTTCAGGCAGACCCAAATACGCCGCCGCCAACGATGTATGCCACACCGAATACAACGACGGCCTACCCTGAGATGCGCCTGCAAGCGCCCGCCACACCGAACAGTCGCTTCGCCACAATGGCCTCGGCAATTACCGATACCACCATCCTCATCAGTGCTCCAACGATTGACATGAAAGTGTTGGTCATCTACGGGAACGGATACGAAGATGGCACCTTGAACACAGAACATCCTTACAATATGGTGAAATCCTACCTGGACATTCTGGGGATTCCGTATGATACAGTAGATTTGGATGCCAGCGAGACCGTCACCGAAGCGATGCTGTGGGACGGCGTCAATCACGGCTACTACTACGCGATTTTCTTCACCACCAGCGACGATTGGTGGGCCTTGCCATTGGCAACGCGTGAAATCATCGCCGCATACGAGCGCAACTTCGGTGTGCGGCAGGTCACGTGGTACAGCACTCCCGCGCTAACGCAAAGTGGGATGGTGTGCGCCCTGGTTGACCCTACCTGCAGTGCTCCAGGCGCAGGTATTCCCGGGCCGATAGATATACGGATGACCGATGCAGGACAAGAAATCTTTCACTACCTGCAACCCGACGCCGAACTGGAGATGTTAGCCATCAGCGAGTATACGTATGGGTATCCCGCGACGACAACCGTGGCAACTAATGCACAAGTCACCCCACTCTTCTTGGACGTGAACGGCAACATCGCTATGGCGATCTTCCGTCCTGGTGATGGACGCGAGCATCTGGTGTTCACCTGGTCCTCGTACTACCCGGCTACGCCTCCGACCAATATCCACGCGCGGGTGCTACCTTACGGCGTCATCAACTGGGCCACCAAGGGCGTCTTCCTGGGAGAACGGCACGTGTACTTTGTCCCCCAGCCCGACGATATTTTCTCGGGGGGCGATCGGTGGGATACAGTCAACAAAGTAATCATTGAAGATCCTCCACAGTATCGGCTGATCCCAAGTGATTTAGACAATCTTGTGACGTGGATGGCTAATTTTAGAGCCACTATGACCAACGCCGCCGACTTCAAAATGGAAATGCCGTTCAATGGTGCAGGCACCCTACAGGACCGTGTGGGGGGGGTGCAATCAGGCGCGGTCAATCCCGGCACCCTCACCGCGAAAGCCGTGCAACTCCAGAGTCAGTTTATCTGGCTCAACCACACTTATGCACACCTGGATCTGGATGGCGCCTCGTACAATGTAGCCCGGAATGAAATTCTCAATAACCATAACGAAGCCGCTTCCCTGGGACTCACCGACTACACGAGCAGGACTTTACTTACCGGCGATTATCAAGGCCTGACCACTACCGATGTCATTAACGCCGCTTACGATCTTGGCGTGCGGTATATCCTGGCGAATGCTTCCGTCGTGCCGACATACACCAATCCCTCACCCAATACGGGTATCCCTCACTCACTCAATTCTGAAATTCTGTTAGTGCCGCGTCATGCCAATAACATTTTCTACTTCTCCGTGACGCCTGAGGAAGAAACGGATTATTACAACTGGGCTTACTGCCCTGGATACAAAGAGTCTGGCGGGACGATTCCACGATGCTTTGACTATGCAACTGTAATCAATCTGATCACCAACCAGTCACTTGAAAATCTCCTGAACTTCAACGTCAACGCGACGATGTTCCACATGAACAACATCATCGCCTACAATTGGCCGACTCAAACCAATACCATCTTGAGTGATTTCGTGGAGTCGCTCTATGGGAAATACAACACATACTACAGCAACGTCCCCATCCTCAGCCTGCGCACGCAGGAAATCGGCGAAAAGATGTGGGAACGGATGGCCTACGATGCCTCCGGCGTCGCCGCTGTGTGGACGTGCGGCAACGCGATCACGTTGACGACCAGCGGAGCTGCGCGCATCCCCATCACCGGCATCAACTCAGGTTTGGCCGACTACACAGAAACCTACGCCGGTCAGGACATTTCCTACTTCGATCTGAACGCGAACGACACAGTGTTCATCGAAGGCGCAGCGGCCTCTATCCCGGCGCAAATCAGCGGTCTGTCTGTCGTTGTCGGCAATACACAGAACGTCTTGACCTGGAACGCCACCACACTCGACACTAACGGCGCGGCAGTGCAGGCGCTTTTCTACCGCGTTTACCGCAACGGCGCACTGATCGCCAACAGAGTGGCGACGACCACCTACACCGACACCAGCCCGGTTGCCGGCGTCACCTACACCGTCACCGCGATCGGCAACAACTGCTGGAAGCGCGAGTCGGCGGGCGCGAGCGCCACACCCACGGCGCCGCTTGCCGTCTCGACCAGCACGCTGACGACGACAGTTTCTATCACCTGGACGACGAGTGTGGAGACCAACACCCTGGGCTTCAACCTCTACCGCGCGGCTGCGTCGAATGGCCCGTGGACGACAAAGGTCAATACCACGCTCATCCCGGCGCAGGGCAGCGGGGCGTACACCGTCGCCGATAGCGGGGCGGAAGGCGAACGCATTTACTACCGCCTCGAGGAAGTCGAGACAGCAGCCACCGGCGGCGCTACCCTCTGGTACGCGCCATTCTTCGTTGACATCGGCGTGGCTGCCATTCCGTACCGCATCACCGGCCTGACGGTGGACGTGGCGAGCGGGCAGAACGCGCTCTCGTGGAACCCGACCGTCAGCGACACCACCGGAGCGCCGCTCGGGGCGCTCATCTATCGCGTATATCGCAGCCCGGATGCAGAGTTCACACCCAGCTCTGGCACGCTGCTCACCGAAACTACCGCCGCCAGCTACACCGACGCCAGTCCCGTTGACGGCGCGACCTACGCCGTCACGGCCATCGGCAACAACGCCTGGCGGCGCGAGTCGGCGCCCACGCGCGCCACGCCCACGGCCATACTTGAGTTTTCTGCCACCGTTCTGGCAGGAACGGTAACCATCACCTGGACGACGCAAGTTGAGACGCACACACTGGGCTTCAATCTGTACATCTCAACGCCGAGTAAATCCGCATGGACTAAGGTGAACGCCGAGACCATTCTTAGCAAGGGAGGCGGGGGGTACGTTTTTACCGATCCGAATGACCGGCGCGGCGGAACCTTCTCCTATCGAATTGAGGAAGTTAAGGACGCCGGCACCGGCGGCGCTACGCTCTGGTACACGCCGACGTCCGTAGCCATCGGGCCAAACGCCGTGGCGTTGGTGGGGGTAGAGGCACAAGCGTCCTTCGGCGCGCTCTTCGCGCCACTCGGTGTGGTCATCTTGGTGATCGGCAATAAAGTCAGAACGAAAAAACGACGCATCGCTTAGGCAAGGCAATAGACGATGAACGTGCGCTTCTGGGACAAGCCTGCGCCACCGCCTATGCTGCTCACCTATCCGGAGGAGAATGAGACGCAGGCCCGTCTGCTCACCGTATGCCTGGTGAACGAGGGCAGTTATCCACACTACAAAGGCGGGGTGAGTACCTGGTGCGATATGCTCGTGCGCGGGCTGCCAGAAGTCAACTTTGTGCTCATCAGCCTGGTGGCAGATCCAAGCGCGCAGCCGGTTTTCGATCTGCCGGATAACGTGGTTGGCCTGATCCCGGTTCCGCTGTGGGGCACCGGCGCAGTATTGGAGCTGCAACGCGACCTCAGCCTCGGACAAGTCCTGCGGCGCAAACTGAGCGCGCCACAGAAACTCATCGAAGAGCGGTTTTTGCCGCTCTTCGGTGAATTTGTGGATGCGCTCTGGACGAACGACATCGCCCCCTTGCGCCTGGCTTATACGCTCCGGTATATGGCAGCTTATTTCCAAGTCTACGACTATGATACGACGATGCGCTCGCGGAGCGTGTGGGACTGTTTCCGCGAACACAGCATCGCCGGCTATCAGCGCGGGCAAAGCTCTATATCTGCACCGCAACCTATCTCCCTTCTCAGCATAACCAACGTTATGCGACTGCTCTATCGCTGGCTCACGGTGCTCGCTATCAACATTCCCAAGGTCGACGTGCTGCACGCCGCCGCTGCCGGTCTGTGCAGCATGTTCGGGATCGTCGCGTCGCGCAACCCACGTACCGCCTTCCTGCTCACCGAACACGGCGTCTATCTGCGCGAACGCCTGCTCGCGCTGGCCCGCACGGAGGACAGCCTCTTCGAACAGACCTTCCAGGCGCGCTTCGCGCAACGCATCACCGAAGCGAGCTACGTCTGCGCCCACAAAATCGCCCCTGGCAGTAACTACAACCATCGCTGGGAGACTCACAACGGCGCGCAGGCAGAGATCATCCAGACCATCTACAACGGGCCGGACCCGCAGCAGTTCACCCCCACGACGCAAAACAAGCCGCCAGATGCCCCGCCCGTGATCGTCTGGCTAGGGCGGATTGATCCGCTCAAAGACCTGGAGACGCTCATCCGCGCCGCCGCCATCGTCTGCGACGAGCGCCCCGATACGAAGTTCATCCTCTACGGGAAGCCGCCCAAGGGCAACGAGTGGTACTACGAGAAATGTCTTGATATGCGCGAGCGGCTCAAGCTCCAGGAAAACGTCATCTTCGCCGGGTTTGCCGCCAGCGCGGCGGCCGCATACAACGAAGGGGATTTCGTCATCCTCTCCAGCATCTCCGAGGGCTTCCCCTACAGTGTCGTCGAGGCGATGATGTGCGGGCGAACTGTGGTTGGCACAGACGTCGGCGGCGTCAGCGAGGCGCTGGAGGATTGCGGCCTGGTGGTTGAGCCGCGCAATCCTGCCGATATGGCCCGCGCCTGCCTGGAATTGATCCGCGATCCCGACCTGACCCGCGAGTTGGGACACAAGGCCAGGGAAAAAGCATTGAGCCAGTTCAGTTTGCAGCAGTGCAATGCCGGCTACCTGACCATGTACCAGCAGTTGGTGACCCACATTCGCCATCGTCACCCGGATTTGCATCCGAAGCAGCACGGGACGCTGAAGGGATAGAATCACAATGAGCAAGCTCGATACCCTGGCCCGCATGGTCGAAGAAGCGACGCGTGTAACGTACGAGCCGCCTGACGCACTCGTTGAGGAAGTGCGCCAAGCGTGCGTCCAGCCGATTAACGTCCTGCAGGTCACGGCATTGCTGGAGAGCGCCGGCGTCACCGATACCATCGCGCGCCGGCGTTACGGCTACAGCGATGTATTCGCCCTGGCGGAGAGCATTGCCGGGCACTTCCAGACGGCGACGGCAGAGCTTGCGCCCCCACCCGAACCCAAAATCGCGCCGGAGGACTGGAAAACTACGTTGATTGACTTCGGGCGCGGGCCGATGGGACTGCTCCCCCTAATCTTGCTGACCGTGCTGATTAACCTCTATCAGAACTTCGGCCAATGGGACAGTTCCCGGATACTGACGTTGAGCATTTCAACCGTGAGTAGCCTCCTGGTGACGGGCGGCTTTGTGCAAATCGCAGCCCGCAAAGGATCGAGCTATCTCAGCCAGGGGTACATTCGAGCCGCAGGACGGGTCATCTTCCAGATTATGGGCTTGTGTCTGGCGGTCGTGCTGTCATCGTCGGCGGCGCTGACGTTTTTCGTGCGCGCGATAGGCCTGCTCGCGCGTGAAGATCAAGGCCTGATGCTGACTGCCTACATCACGCTCTCATGTCTGTGGATGTTTTCCGCGGTGCTGGCCCTGCTCAACCTGTCGCACTGGTTTGTGATTGCGCTAGGGGTCGGCGTAGCCAGCGCATACATTGGCATTACGCTTCTCTTGCGCGCCGGACTTCCCTCGCAAACGGTGATGCTGGTCGCCACGGTCGCCAGCCTGCTCATCACGACCGCAGTGATGGCGATTGTCATCCAACGCACTTTGAAAATACGCGAAGCCGCGTCTCCGGTAGGCGATCATCACGTCATCCTCGCGCCACTGCCGCAGCTCTTCGTCAGCCTGGCGCCATACTTCGCTTATGGCGTGATCTACGTGATCTGCGTCTTGGCCGGGCACGTCGGCGGGTGGATCGGGCGATTGCCCGCCGGGATGTCGCGTCCGCAAGGGCTGGCCGCCAGTGAATTGGCGCTGACTCTGGCGCTTACCGGCTACATTCTCGTTGGCGGCGTCGCAGAGCGCACGATGCGCCGCTTCTGGCAGCGGGTGAATATCTATCAAAAGCAGGTATTGGCCGATAACCCGCGAACCTTTGGAGACACTTTGCGCGACTTTAGTAAAAGAGAGCGCGCGCAATTTGTCTGGGCGCTCGGCGTGTGCAGCGCGCTGGTGCTAGTCAGTATTGTCGGCGCAGCGAACGCATCGCCTGATGGGATACTGCTAGGGTTACGGTGGGATCCGGCTACGGTGTTCATTTTTATTACCGGAGTGATAGGATATGGTATACTTGCTTTTGGCATATTCGACTGCATGTTCATCATCACACTCTCACGCCCGCTCTATGCGCTTGCTGCGTTAGGGATGGGAACGCTGGCGACGTTGGTTATCAGCATCATCGCGGGGCTTTTCATCTCGCATGCCTATGGCGCGCTGGGGGTATTGTTGGGAAGTTTGATATTTTCAGTGTTTGCGCGGCGTTATTTAACGCGTATAATTAGGTATGCAGATTACTATTATTATGCATCCTTCTGATCTACGCACTCCGTAAGGGATGCTCCGTTTGACGCACACTATGCTTATCAGATACAGATCAGACTCATAAACAACGAAGAGAAAAACGGGGGAAATAAAAATGAATTGGGAAGGATATAAAGTACTTATTACCGGTGCGAGCGGCTTTATCGGCAGCCATCTCGTAGAAGAAATGGTCCGCCGGGGAGCGCAGGTCAAAGCCTTCGTGCATTACAACGCACGCGGAGACATCGGCCTGCTGCGCTACGCCGATCCACAAGTCCTGAACCAGGTCGAGTTGTACTTCGGCGATCTGAAAGACCCCGACGCCGTAAGAAAGGCAATGGAAGGAACGCGCATGGTTTTCCACCTGGGCGCGCTCATCGGCATCCCCTATTCGTATGTGCATCCTTACGATGTCGTGCAGACCAACGTGATGGGGACGCTCAACGTCCTCACCGCAGCCCGCCAACTGGAATTGGAGCGGGTGATTCACACCTCCACCAGCGAGGTTTACGGCTCCGCGCGTTACGTCCCCATTGACGAAGCGCATCCCCTGCAAGGACAATCGCCCTACAGCGCCAGTAAGATCGGCGCGGATAAACTTGCGGAGAGCTTCCACCTTTCCTTCGGGATGCCCATCACCACCGTGCGACCGTTCAACACCTACGGGCCGCGCCAATCCACGCGCGCTGTGATCCCCACGATCATCGTCCAGGCGCTCACCCAGGATGTCATTAAGCTTGGCAACCTCGACACCACGCGCGACTTCACCTACGTCGTGGATACCGCACGCGGATTTATCGCCGCTGCCGAAACCGAAGCCACCATCGGCGAGGTCTTCAACCTGGGCGTCGGCGAGGAAATCAGCGTCGGGGAATTGGCGAATCTCATCATCAAGATCGTCGGGCGGGATGTGCGCATCGAATGTGAAAGCGCCCGGATGCGACCGGAAGGCAGTGAGGTCAACCGGCTGCTATCAAACAACAGCAAAGCCAGACAACTCACCGGATGGACGCCGCAGTTCTCTTTTGAGCAAGGGCTGACCCAAACCATCGAGTGGATATCGCAGCACCTCGATATCTATCAAGCAAAACGCTACGCAATTTAACCCTTATGCGCGTCCGGCCTTCAGCCATGGCAGAGAAAGCGTCAGCCATCGTGTGAAACCGGATGTAACATAGAAAAGAGGTGTATGATGAGAGCTGTTATCATGGCAGGAGGACGCGGCACAAGACTGGCGCCTTACACGCGGGTGTTGCCTAAACCCCTCATCCCTTTTGGCGATTATCCGATTCTGGAAGTGATCATTTGCCAATTGCGCAAAGCCGGCTTTACGGATATCACGCTCACGCTTGGCTATCTGTCGCACTTGTTCGTGGCCTATTTCGGCGATGGAGAGCGACTGGGGGTCAATATCACGTATTCCTATGAAGAGACACCTCTGGGCACAGCCGGGCCACTGACCCTGATTGAGGGGCTAGATGAGCCGTTCTTGCTGATGAACGGCGATCTGCTGACCGATCTCGATTTTGACGATTTGTATCGCTATCACATAGATCATAATGCGATGGTGACGATGGCGCTTTACCCGAAAGAGGTGAACATTGATTTTGGGGTGATCGAAGTTGACGCCAACTCACGCATCATCGGCAGCCACGAAAAACCGAGTTTCACTTACCTTATCAATATGGGCATCTACATCGTCTCGCCAAAGGCTGTCAAACTCATTCCCCATGGCCGCCCTTACAGCTTCATGGAGCTGGTGGAAGACCTGTTAGCGCGCGGCGACAACGTCTACGCCTACCAGTTCAACGGCGTGTGGATGGATTTGGGCCGCGTGGATGATCTGGCGCAGGCCACAGAAAAATACGGCTACCTGGCAAGCGCCGCCGAGGAAACCTTCGAGGTCGCACAACAAATCCGCCGCGAGGCGCTAGAACATCAACTTGAGAGATAATATGGGCGAACAGCAAGCTGTTGTTCTCGTAACCGGCGCGACCGGCTTCGTCGGGCAACATTTAATGGCGTGGCTGCTGGCGCAGGGCCATACCGTCGTCGCCCACAGCATCCCCAACGATCCACTGGCGGCGCGGCTGCCGACCGGCGTGCGCTACGTCACGTGCGACATCACCGACGGCGACGCGGTGGGGCGTCTGGTTGCCGAGATCAACCCTGGCGCGATTTTCCATCTCGCCGGGCTGGTGCAAAACCACGATGCGCAGCGGCTGCTCGCCATCAACGTGCTGGGTACGGACGCCGTCCTGCGCGCGGCCCGCAGCCTGACGACGCCGCCCACCGTCATCATCCCCGGCTCCGCCTCCGAGTACGGCGTTCTACCTCACGGCGACTTCATCACCGAGAACACCCCCCTGAAGCCCATCTCCGCTTACGGCGTCAGCAAAGTCGCGCAGACATTGACCGGCTTGGGTTATGCGTGGCGCGGGGAAGTTCCGGTGGTCGTCGGTAGAATTTTCAACATCACCGGGCCGGGGGAGCCGGACAAAATGCTCGGCGGGGCGATGGCAAGCCAGATCGCCGCCATCGAAGCCGGCGACAACCCGCCGGTACTGCGCGTCGGCAACCTCACGCCCTACCGCGACTACGTGGACATCCGCGACGCGGTGCGCGCGTTAGGCCTGCTCTGGCCGAAAGGGCAATCCGGCGCGATCTACAACATTTGCAGTGGGCAACCGCTGCAAGTGCAGAGTGTCGTTGATACGTTGGTCTCGCTGGCGCGCCAACCCATCACCGTCGAACCTGATCCGCAACGCCAGCGCCCCTCGGACATTCCCTTCTGCGCCGGAGAGCCAGCCTTTATCCGCGCGACTATCGGATGGACGCCCCAGTACGACTTGCGCCAGACTTTGCGCGATATGCTCGACGGGTGGCGTGAATCGTATCGCATCGCCCATGCGCGACCCTGGGGCGGCTAAGGCAATTCATCAAGATAGCAGGTGCTCACAAACGGCGTGAAACCATACGCCCTGGCCCGCCGTTCAGCCTGCTGCCGCAAAACGACATCGTCGGGCGCAGCGTAATCAATCGTTAAAATGGGACGCGGCCAAAATGTCTGTTGCAAACGGACGGCCATCCGCGCCGTCCAGAGCAAGTCGCGGCCTGTCCAGGCGGCGTAGCGCAACCCGTCATGATACGCCGTGAAGGACTCGAAGACGACGCCATCCGCCATCGCCGTCGCCGTGTCGAGCACCGCGAATCCCCGGTTCACCAGCAGCGTCAGGTCGGGGTAGCGCGCGCGGATGCGGCGCAAGAGGCTCTCGACGCCCGGCAACAGCTCCGCATACGGCTCCGGAACGTCCACCGTATCGAGAAAGAAGCCCTGGATGCCGCGTTGTAGTAAGTAGGGGATGCGCTCCGTGACGACAAACCGCTGCCAGGACTCGGAACGGCAATCAACGAGCACGGTGTTCCAGTGAGGATTGTGGGTGTCACGCAGCACCCAGGGTGCGGCAGATTCGGTCTCCGCGACCTCGCTCAACGAGAGGTAGCCGAGTGGTAGCGTCCCGCGCTCGCGCAGACGCAGCATATCCGCCAGGGCGTAGTGTTCGGCCTGGAGGATGGCGAGGTCATAGTCCGCCAGCCGTTCCAGGCGATTGAGGCCGTAGTAACAGGCAAACCGTGAAGGTCGGTGCATAGTCGGCAATCCGGTAGTTTTTCGTCAGATCGTCGCGTAGTCGAATGGTCGAGTCAATTCGTGCAGATTCGTGGTTAGAAAATGAGAGAACGATGTCGAAATCAAGTTCCGATGGGATGACAGCAAAACTGTATCTGTGGGTCAGCACCGGGCTGGCCGTCGTATTGATCGGCTGCCAACCGGCGACGACGATGTCATCCCCCACCCCGACGGCGGTGATTGAGATGCCCCTCACGCCGACAGCGACCGCCACAGTCGAAATGTCCACGCCCGTCGCGCCGGCCTGGGACGCCGTGACGAGTTGGGCTTACCAACTCTCCAACTACCCCAATGGCCGCCTCGACGAGATCGCCGCCGCGCGCTACGCTCTTGTCGTGATTGACCTGGCGCGCGACGGTGTAGCCGATTATTTCACACTTGAGGAAATTCGCAACGTCCAGGCGACCGGCAAAATCGTGTTGGCCTATTTCGAGATCGGCGCTATCGAGAACTACCGGCCAGAATGGCCGGAGACGCCGGACGATCTCAAACTCGGCCCCGTCGCAGGCTGGCCCGATGAACAATACGTGCGGTACTGGGATCCCCGTTGGTGGCCCATTGTGCAGGGGCGCGTGGATCAGGCGCTCGCCGCTGGATTCGATGGCGCGTACCTGGATATGGTCGTTTCTTACGAGGAAATCTCCACCCGCAAAGCGGGAATGGATATGGACGCGCGCGCACTGGCGATGGTGGAGCTTATCGGCGCCATATCCGCGTATGCCAGAGAGCGCAATCCGACATTCAAGATCGTCCCGCAAAACGCCCCCGAACTGCACGCCTGGGCCGGCTACCTCGACGCGATTGACGGATTGGGCATGGAGAGTCTCTACTTCATCGCCACCGATGAACCTTGCACCGCCGATTGGTGCGCCGAGAACCGCGCGGCGGCGCTGACGATCAAAGCCGCCGGGAAGCTCGTGCTGACCGTAGATTACGCCGTCCGCCCGGAGAACGTCGCCGCTGCCTACGCCCGCTCCCGCGCGGATGGTTTTATGCCCTACGTCAGCACAGTAGAATTGGATCGGCTGCAACCGTAACCTGCGCGTAGGAGCGACTTCAGTCGCGCCCGCGAAAGCAACGACTGAAGTCGTGACGACGCGACCTGTGTAGTGGCGACTTCAGTCGCTCCCCCGAAAGAAACGACTAAAGTCGTTACTACGCAACCTGCGACTTCAGTCGCTTCCCCAAAAGAAACGACTGAAGTCGTTACTACGCAAAACCGAGCATTTTCACAACGCCGACATTACGGTCGCACACCGCCGCCAGGGCGCGTTCCGCCGCCGGGACGCATACCGCCGCCAGGCCCCCTGAAGCCCCCACCCGTTGCGCCGGTGACGATACTCGAAATCGTAAAGCTGGTCACCTGACTTCCTGCGGTGTACATTCCACCGGTATAGAGGCCATCGGTTGCCGCGCCGCTTGCGCTGCCGCCGACGTAGAGCGTATAGGTTTCCCCGTTTTGCAGCGCCGGCGAAGAGAACAACACCGACTGGTAGGCCTTTGTCGGCATAAAGGTGAGGACATCCTCGCCGCTCGCGGTGGCGATATGCACCAGCGCACCGGCGGCCTGCGGCGACGTGAGGTTTTGTAGCACCGAATACTGCGTGGACGACGCGCTCGGCGCCTGCGCCATCCCCGCGCTGCCCACGGCAACCAGATAACCGCCTGTAATGTTGAACGTACCCAGATAATCGAGCGGGCCGTTACCGTTGTTGGTCGGGCCGTTGACGATTACCGTACCCGCGGTCATTTCGATTGCACCGTTGGCGTCAATGCCGTCGCCCCCGGCATCCACGTAGAGATAGCCGCCGTTCACGTACAGATAATAGTTGCCAGAAGCAGCGAATGGATCCTGCCCCGGACGACCATCCACCGCAGAGCCGTCCGCGCCGCCGGCGGCGTTGATGCCGTCGTCGCTGGCGATGAGGTGAATGTTCCCGCCGTTGATCGTGATGGCGGCGCTCTCGATACCTTCGTAGGACTGCGTGAGGTTCAGCTCGCCGCCGTTGATGGTGAGGGTGGCATCCGCGTGCAGGCCGTCGTCGCCGGAGGCCAGGGTGAGGACGCCGCCGTTGATGGACAGGCTGCCGTTGGAATGAAGCGCGTCATCCGCCGCATTGATAGTGAGCGTACCGCCGGCCACAGTCACATCCACGCCGGCCTTCAGGCCCTTGGCGCTCTCGGTGGGCTTGTTGGCATTGCCTTCCATCCCGCCTCCCCACATGCCGCCGCCGCTGACGCTGGCGTTGCCGCTGCCGCCGCCCGTCGTGATGGTGATGTTGCCGTCGCTGACCCACAGGCTGGTTTGCGCCTGAATCCCGTCCAGGCCCGCTGTGATGTTGAGCGTGCCGCCCTCAATGGAAACGAAGCCCTTTTCCGCGTCCTCATCGTTGTTGGATTGCAGCCCGTCGCCGCCGGCATTGACCGTGACGACGCCAGCCTTGATCGCAATGGAGTCCCGGCCTTTGAGGCCATCGTTCACCGCGTTGACGGTGATGACGCCGCCCGTGATCTTCAGATCGTCCTTGCTGACAATGCCGTTGTTGTAGTTCGCGTTGACCGTCAGCGCGCCAGCGCCTTTGATGGTGAGATCGTCGTGGCTGAAGATGGCCGCGTCAGGCTCGTCCGTTTCCGCATCCGCGAAAATATAGGCAGCGCCGTCGGTAATGGTGTTTTGCGTCCCCTCAGCCAGGGTGATCACCACTTTTTCCGCGTTGGCGACGTAAATCGGCGCGCTCGTCGAACACGCGATTTGCACACCGTTCAGCGTGATCTTCACCGTTTCCTGATCCGCCGTGTTGACGATAATCTGACCGTCGTTCAGCACGCCGCTGAGGTTGTACGTTCCGGCAGATGTGATGGTGACGATAGCGCCATCAACCGTCGCGCCGCTGCCGTTCACGCTGATCGCGTCGCCCGCCAGCGTGATGGTGGTCTCGGTGGAAGCGCCCGCAGCGACATCCAGATCGTCACTATCGTATTCCACCGCAATCGGAACAGCCGTGGCCGCTGTAGTTGGCTGAATCACGGTCGTGGCTGCGGATGTCGTCGCAGGTTTAGTCGTCAGTTGCGTGATCGTCACTGCCTCGGTCGAAGCTGCGGTCTCACCGGAGCAACCGGCGAGGGTCAAAATAAGCATTAATGCGACTAACAGAGCCATGATCTTTTTCATACCAGTGTTCCCCTTTTGGAAATTATTGTCGTTTCAACCTTCACAATAACCGACCGTGCTGAAGACATTCTAAGAAATCCCTGAGAATCTGCTGAGAATAGGGGATATCAAGATGAAAAAGTGCGCCTTGTCCGCATCTGTACCGGTTCTTAATCAAATCTTAACCTGCTCTTGATAAACTGGAATAAAACGTAAAGCGTAAAACATGAGGCGCTTCTTACGTTTTGCGTTTTACGCTTTATAATTGGGCGTGCAGGTATAATGCAAACAGACCAGACATTCTTTCAGCAAAAGCGAGTAACGATGGCGCGCACGATTTTGGTGGTGGACGACAAAGCCAGCTTACGCACAATGGTCAAGGATTACTTGACCGAGCAAGGGTTCCGCGTGGTGACGGCGGGGGATGGGCAACAGGCGCTCTTCGTCGCGCGCGAAGAGAAGCCCGACCTGATCTTGCTCGACATTATGATGCCCAAGCTGGACGGTTACGAGTTCATCCGCATTTTCGGCAAAGAACAAGACACCCCCATTATCCTGTTGACGGCCAGGCTGGATGAGTCGGACAAGGTCTTGGGGCTGGAACTGGGCGCCGATGACTACATCACCAAACCCTTTGGGATGCGCGAGCTGCTGGCCCGCGTCCGCGCCGTCCTGCGTCGCGCCGGGAAGATGGCCTCCGCGCCGGACATCCTGCGCGTGGCCGACGTCGTCCTGGACAAAGATCAACGCACGGTGACGGTGGGCGATAAGCCGGTCAAGCTGACGCCGACCGAGTTCGAGTTGTTGGCCCAGTTGATGGCGGAACCGGGGCGCGTCTTCAGCCGCGCGACGTTGCTCGAGGCCGTTCAAGGCATCGCCTTCGAGGGCCTGGAGCGTTCCATCAACGTCCACATCCGCAACCTGCGCACCAAAATCGAGCCAGATCCCGCCAACCCCCGCTACATCGAAACCGTCTTCGGCGCAGGGTACCGCTTTTGCAGCGAGAAGTTCGAATGATGCGGACAAGACGCTCACTCACGCTCAAGTTGACCATCATCGTCGTGTGCATCAGCCTACTCAGCGTGGTGCTGGTGGCGGTATTCACGCGCTATGCCACCGTGTCGGCTTTCGACCGTATGCTGCAAGAACAAAGCCGCGCCGACTTCATTGCCCTGGTAACGGCTTACTATGAGGAGAATGGCTCTTGGAGAGGCGTGGATGCGGCAATACACGCGCAGCAGAAGTCACCCTTTGCCTTCAGCGGTCTGGTGTTGGCAGATCAAGATGGGCGCGTTGTCACTTCTGAGCCTCCTTCCAAACTCGGACAACGCGTGCCGCCGGAGGAATTGGATAAGGGAATCGCCATCGAACTGAACGGCGAGCGCATCGGCACACTGTTGGAAAACGCGCCTCCGCCGGTCCGCAAGCCTGAGGACGAAATCTATCTGGCCCGCACAAACCGCGCGCTCATTATCTCTGCCGTAGGCGTCGGCGTACTGGCGCTGCTACTAGGCATCCTCGGCTCCCGCACGCTCACCCGTCCCTTGCGCGAGTTGACGGCCGCGACAACCGCGATGGCGCGCGGGGAACTGGAACAAAGTGTCCCCGTGCGCACCCAAGACGAACTGGGACAGTTGGCGGCTGCCTTCAACCAGATGAGCGCCGATCTGGCGCGCGCGAATACACTGCGCCGCCAGATGACGGCGGACATCGCTCACGACCTGCGGACCCCGCTGACCGTCATCAAAGGCTACACCGAGGCGCTACGCGACGGCGATCTCACGCCCAAACGCGCGACCTTCGAGACGATGCACCAGGAAGCGGAGCATCTCAGCCGCCTCATTGACGATTTGCGCATGTTATCGCTGGCCGATGCGGGCGAACTCAAGCTCAACCGGCGTCCCACATCGCCGCGCGAGCTGCTCGGCCAGGCCGTGGCAGCCTATCTCCACCAGGCGCAGGAAGCGGGCGTCTCCCTGACGATGGAACTCGCCGAGAACGTGCCCGATATGGACGTTGATCCAGAACGCATAGCGCGCGTTCTAGGGAATCTGGTCATCAACGCGCTGCGCTATACACCCGCCGGCGGGCGCATCACGTTGAGCGCGCATCCTCACGAAAATGGCGTGCGGCTGCGCGTCCACGATACCGGCAGCGGCATCGCTCCGCAAGACCTGCCCAACATCTTCGAGCGGTTCTATCGCGGCGAAACCTCACGCTATGCCGATGATGGCGAATCGGGCCTGGGCCTGGCAATCGTCAAATCACTGGTCGAGGCGCACGGCGGCGGCATCACGGTGACAAGCGCCGTCGGGCAAGGCGCGATATTTGAAGTTGTGTTGCCATAACGGTTAATCCTCTCTGCCCTGGCCGGTTTCCCGACCGCGCCAGTTTCAAATCCCGCTCAATCTAAACGACATCTTGACCTGTTCTTAACCTTTTCTGAACAAGTAAGCGTTATCCTATGGGTATGAAAACAATAGGAGAGACGCTTATGGATGCACAAGAGCCTACAAATCCTGCCGTCGCCGAGATGACGCTGCCCATAAACAACAAAACGGCGGCCATCGCAACCGTTGCCCGGGAACTGGAACGCTTCACGCCGATCAGTCTGGCGGCCATGGATGGGGTTGCGCTGCTGAGCCGGATTGACACCAAGTACGTGATGAGCGAAACCCAACTCGCACAGGCGCTTTCGCGTTTGACCGAGGATTACACGGTGCTCGAAATCGCAGGCCGCAGACTGCACCGTTATCACACCCTTTACTTCGATACACCGGACTTCTCCCTCTACCACCAACATCACAACGGCTGGCGCAACCGCTACAAAGTGCGCGCCAGAACTTATGTGGATTCACACCTGAACTTTCTGGAAGTCAAGCGCAAGACGAACAAGGATGTCACGGTCAAAAGCCGGTTGCAAACGCCAGAAATGATCACGCGAATTGATGCGCGTGTGGAGAACTTTCTCACCACGTGCTCGGCCAAAATCCCCACGGGCCTGGAACCCGCGCTTTGGAACAGTTTCCAACGGATCACCCTGGTCAGCAAACATGGCGTCGAACGCCTGACGCTGGATGTGGGATTACATTTCCAGTTCGGACAGACTCGCGCAGCGTTGCCCGGCATCGTCATTGCGGAAGTGAAGCAAGAAGGCTTTTCCCTGCGTTCCGATTTTGTCGGCCAGATGCGGGCGCTGGGTGTGCGCGAAATGCGTTTCAGCAAATACTGTATGGGGCTTTCCTTGCTATGCGCGCAGGTGAAGCGCAACAATTTCAAGCTGCAATGGCTGCATATCAACAGAATGATGCGTGAAGAGGACTATTATGAACAACTTTGTGACCTTTGGCTTTAGTTTTCTTTTGAATGGCCTTGTCGCGCTCATCATCATCCGTTACAGCTATTACCCGGTCAAGCGCGACAAGGACTACGTTCTCACTTTTTTGGCGTTCAACACCCTGGCTTTCCTGATCGCCAGTTTGCTCAACGGCGTAGATTTGAAGGCCGGATTCGGGCTTGGTTTGTTCGCTATCTTTTCCATTATGCGTTACCGGACTGATCCCATTCCGGTACGGGAGATGACGTATCTCTTCGTGATGATCGGGCTGGCAGTGGTAAACGCGGTTCTGGCCACACAGGGCGGCTATGTCAGCATGGGCATCGCCAATATCGCCGTGCTGCTCGCGCTGTTCCTGGTCGAGCGCGAATGGGGTTTCCACTACGTCAGCCAGAAAAGTATCACCTACGAACGCATTGACCTCATCAAGCCGGAGCATTATCCATCCCTGCTTGCCGACCTGCGCGCGCGCACCGGTCTGGACATCACCCGTTGCGAAATCGGCAAACTGGACTTCCTGCGCGATGTGGCAGAGATCAAAATCTACTACACCGAACCGCAGGAACAGGTGGTGCTCGTGCAATCAGCGCCGGATACGCCGGACTACTCCGGGCTTTTCAGGCAAGAATGGCAGGTCGCGCCAGGTGAACAGCCGTCGCAAAAGCGCCAAGCTGAGCAGAGAAATGTGCCGTGATACCGGCTTGTTTATCGGCAGCTAACCGTAACATCTCCTGGCGAAGGCGCCATAGCTTCGCCAGGAGAACTGACTACACCAGCGCGCCGGCGTCTTGCAACGTCTGGCGCAGCATCGGCACATCCACGTCGCGCGGATTGACGCCAGCGCGCACCGCGAGCGCCGCCGCCGTTCCCGCCGCCTCGCCAATCGCCATGCACGTCCCCATCACGCGCGCGCCGGCCATGCCGTCGTGCGTCGCGGAGATGCAGCGCCCGGAGATCAACAGGTTGTCGATGTTCCGCGGCGTGAGGCAGCGGTAGGGGATGTCGTACCAGTCGCCGTCGGGCGGGTGCAGGGCGTCGATAGAGTGCATCGTCCGGTCGTGTTCGGCGACCCAGTAGGGACAGGCTGCCCCGCGCGGGCACTCGATGATGCACATATGCACGGGATACGTGTGTCCCAGCGGGCAGTGAATGTCGATGTACCACGAACCGCGCGCCACGGCATCGGGGAACTTGGCGGCGTTGAGGACGTCGTCGCCAGTAAGCACATAATCGCCGATCACCTGGCGGCTTTCGCGCGGCCCCACCTGCGGGGACGTGGCCTGGATGTAACAGTGCTCGAATCCGGGCTGCGCTTTGAGAAATCCCCACAGCTTCCACACCTGCTCGCGGATGCCCATCTCGGCCTCCGTGAGGGTACGGACATTCGTGGAATCGCCGGGCCAGCGCGTCATATTCGGCGAGAAGTGGGTGAGGTGCATATCGTTGGTCCCGGTGAAGCCGTTGGTGTAGAAGCGGAAGCGACCTTCGGCCATCGCGGCGAGCA
>DAOUAQ010000280.1:0-14791 GCA_034433375.1 Anaerolineae bacterium
TGCAACCACGAGAGCGCACTCGGCGACAGCAGGCGCACCGTGTGCGCGCGTGTATCGGACGCGAAACACTCGTGACACACCGCGCCGCCGCGCTCCAGGTCGAGGCCATAGGGGCGTTGATCGTCGGCGCGGGGACGCAGTAGTGTGTGACAGAGATCGCCGCTCCGCTCGCCCACGCACGTCCCCCACTCTGGACGAAAGCCGGCCAGCGCCAACACCTGCTGCTCGTACCAGCGCGTCAGCAATTCCGGGGCGACGCCGTGATCCAGCCGCGCCAGAACATCATCCACCAACGCGTACAACTGCGGCTCGGTTTCACCCTCGAAAAAACGTATCGCCAACTCGGCGACGTAGCGCGCGTATGTACCCAGGCGGAAGTCCTCCTGCAAATGTGAACGTACCTGCACCGCCTCCGCCTGGCTGACGATGTCCCACGATCCCGTGACCCGAGAGACCAGCACTTGCGTCTTGGCGAAGAGTTCGAGATGTCCGGCCTTGCGGGAGCGTGTTTTGCGGATGCCTTTCGCCAGCACATCCACGCTGCCTTCGGCGGTGAGCAGTTTCACGACACGATCGGCTTCACCGTGGTCGCGCCGGTTCAGGACGATTCCTTCCAGACGGTAAAGTTTTCCCTTAGCCGCCACTCATTCTGCCTCAAAAGCCAAACGCGCGGCTTTGGTCAGCGACTCGCCCAGGCCAATCACGAACGGCGGGTCAAGCCAGTCCGTCAGCGGAGCGGGATCGGCATCCACTAACAGCGCCGTCAACCGCGATAGCGTGTAAGTCTGCCCATCTGTGTCCTCGAAGGTCCGAGGATCGGGACGGAATCCAACGATGGCCTCCAAAGGCGCTTCCCATGCCAACCGCTTGCCGAAGAAAAGCCACCATCGCGTGCGGGAAACGCTTCCGCCATCCAACGTGCGCGTCAATTCCCCACGCTCGGCCAGCGGCGTCGTCAGCGCGAGGGAACTGCCGGCGATAAAAACAAGGGCCATCATAATGCCGGTCAACGTCCAGCGCAGCGGGCTAGAGATGGCGGCAAGCAACGCGGCGGCACACGTCCCGCCGATGAACAAGCCCAGTTCGATCCACAACAATGAGGTTTTAACTTCCCACACTACATGGTTGTGGGCTTCTTCCACGATTGCCGCTTTCATAATCCCCTTTCCGCACTCGCCGGAGTTAAAGAAATAGTATACCGCAGATAAGGAAGTGAGCAATCGGCTGACGCTGCGGCTTGCCCAATAGCGATACCTGGTTATACTGCGGATGCACTACAACAGAAGTGAGACGAAGATGACGCGCCCTAATATCCTGTTGATCCACACCGATCAGCACCGCTATGATTGTATCGCCGCCAACGGCCATCCCCTGCTGCGCACGCCATCCCTGGATAGGCTGGCTGAAGAGGGGATGAATTTCACCCAGGCTTACACACCAACGCCGGTATGCGTCCCGGCGCGCAATTCACTGATGTACGGGCAATGGGCCACACGTCATCTCGCCATCGCCAATTGGGACACGGAAGCGCCTCGTCCGGCGCACGACGATTTACCGACGTTCAGCCAGACGCTGCGCGACGCGGGTTATTATCTCGGCTGCGTCGGCAAATGGCAAGTCCATCCCACGCGGGGGCCGTTGGACTATGGCTTTCACGCTTACGAGGACGAGCAGCGATACGAGGGCTGGCGCGCCGCGCAGGACCTTCCACCACGCCCACATTCCGACCGCCGGTTCGGCGCGCGGGATCCCATCGCGTCGGAACAATCGCGGTTGGCCTGGGGCGCAACCCACGTGATCACGCAGATAGAACAGGCCACACCGCCGTTTTTCATCCGCTGGGATCCCGGAGAGCCGCACCTGCCCCACATCCTACCGGAGCCGTATTTTTCGCTGTATCCGCCGGAGACTATTCCGCCGTGGAACAGCTTTCCCGATCCACTGAAAGGTAAGCCGTACATCCAGGCGCAGCAGCGCCGCACGTGGAAGCTGACGGATTGGACGTGGGACGATTGGGCGATTGTGGTGAGCCGCTATCTGGGCCAGATCAGTTTGCTGGATGCGCAGGTGGGACGCCTGCTGGACGCCCTCGACCGGCTCGGGCTGGCGGAGAACACGCTCGTCATCTACACCACCGACCACGGCGACCTGTGCGGCGGGCACGGGATGATTGACAAGCATTATGTGATGTACGACGACGTCGTGCGTGTGCCGCTGATCGCTCGCTGGCCCGGACATATCGCGCCGGGTCGTGTCTGCGATGCCTTCGTCAGCCACGGCCTCGATCTCGCGGCAACCTTCTGCGAGGCGGCCGGGGCGGCCATTCCGCCGACCTTTCAGGGACAGAGCCTTGTCCCGCTGTTCGACGGGGCGCTGGATAATGGGCGCGACAGCATCTTCGCTACCTATCACGGCAACCAGTTCGGCCTCTACAGCCAACGTATGATACGCGACCGGCGCTGGAAGTACGTGTGGAACGCAACTGCCCAAGACGAGCTGTACGACCTGGGAACCGATCCCGGTGAAGTTCGCAACCTGGCGACATCGCCGGTACACAGCAGCGCGCTGACCCGTCTGCGTCAGCGCCTGGTTGTGTGGATGGAGGTCACGGGCGATCCACTGCTTAACGGTTGGACGCGCGCGCAATTGCAGGAAGGATTGGCGATCTGATATTCATAGCCCTGACAGGTTTCAGAAAACCTGTCAGGGCTAATGCGAACTCGCCTTATGCTGAAATGCGCCCTAGACAACACAACTACATGCTCTTTAGCCAGAAGTGGTGTAGAATAGGGGCAGGTGAATGACAGGAGAAGAAAGTAATGTTGACCAAACAAACGATTATCCATAAGCTCCGTGAACAACAATCTTATCTTGCCAATCAGTATAATGTCAAAAAGATTGGCCTTTTTGGCTCTTATGCACAAGAGAAGGCCACGCCATCCAGTGATATTGACCTGGTCATCGAGTTTGAGCATCCTATCGGTCTGCGTTTTGTCGAGTTAGGCGAATACTTGGAGCAATTGTTTAACCATCCTGTAGACATACTCACGCCAGCCGGTATTCAAAACATCCACATTGATGCTATTGCACAGAATATTCGTGAGAGTATCATCTATGTCTAAACGAGGCGATAAAGAACTCCTACAAGATATACAGGAAGCAATAGAGCGTATCCAAAACTATATAACCGGAACGACGTATACCGACTTTCTCGAGGACATAAAAACACAGGATGCTGTTATCCGTAATCTGGAAATTATCGGGGAAGCAACCAAGAACTTATCCTCAGACTTACGGAACGCATATCGTGAAGTGCCGTGGAGAAACATTGCCAGAATGAGGGACCGTTTGATCCACGGTTTTGGTGTAAATATAGATATTGTGTGGGGCGTCATTAGTGAACTATCCGAGCTGATAGGGCAAATCGAGGAGATTAACAAAAAAGAGGAGGTCACATTATGCAAACACTGAAAGTCGGGATTGTCGGGGCGGGATTTGTGGCAAACTTCCACGCGCGGGCGATCAGCCAAGTGCGCTCGATGGAAATCGCCGGTATCACGGCGCTGAAGGGCGCGGAGGCGCTCTCGGCGACGGTGCAGAAGCACGGGCTAGGCGCGGGGACGGTCTACCCCAATGTGGCGGAAATGGCGAACCACGTGGACGCTATCGCCGTCTACATCCCCAACTTCGCGCGCGTCGAGACAGTTGAGCAGATCGTGGATGCAGTGAAGAAGGGCGCGGCGCTCAAAGGCGTCATCTGCGAGAAGCCCTTGGGCCGCAACGTGAAGGAAGCGCGGCGGCTCGTCGAACTGGCCGACGAGGTGGGGCTGAAGACGGCTTACTTCGAGAACCAAATTTTCATGAAGCCCATCCAGGCGCAGTTGCAACAACTGGCCCCGCTGCAAGAAAAAATGGGGCCGCTCGCGTTGACCCGCTCCGCCGAAGAGCACGGCGGGCCGCACGAGGGCTGGTTCTGGAATCCCACCCTCCAAGGGGGCGGCGTGCTGTGCGATATGGGCTGTCATAGCATCGCCGTGGGCTGGTACGCCCTCACGCCGCTGGGGAAGTCGCCGACCTTCCTGGAGCCGGTCTCGATCAACGCGGAAACGGCGCTGCTCAAGTGGGGCCTGCCGCAGTGGCGCGCGAAATTGCTCCGCGAGCGCGGCGTAGATTACACCAAGACGCCGGCCGAAGACTTCACCACCGGCATGGTCACGTTCCGCAACCCGGAGACAGGGCAACACGTCAAGGCGCAGTTCACCGACTCGTGGATGTTCGAAAAGCAAGGATTGCGGCTCTTTATGGACGGCATGGGGCCGGGTTACGCCTTCGAGGTGAACACCCTGCTGTCGTCATTGCAAATCTTCATCGGCGACGTAGCAGCGGAAGCCGTCGCCGACGCGGAAATGGCGCTGGAAAAGGCCACCGCCACGCGCGGACTGCTCGCCGTCCAACACAACGAGGCTGATCTCTACGGCTACACCGACGAAAACGAAGACGCCGCCGCCGCGTTCCTGGCCGGGCGGGATGGCTTCCTGCCGTGGAGCTACGGGTTGGAGATCACCAAACTGGTGATGGCCGGCTATATGTCCGCCGAGCGCAAGCAGACCATTGACTTGACCGATCCGGCGATCCAAAAAGAACTCGAAACCTACGTTCCCCTCATCCAACAGGGCAAAGGCGCGGAAGTCCTGCACGTCCTGTAGCGCATCAGTGACGCGCTTCATTCTTCGACAGGATTAACAGGATTCTCAGGATAGAAAACGGGTAAACTATCGCGCGGCGATCCGCTTGGCGCCCCAGAAGCAAGGAGATGTGATGGAAATCGGGACGATCCAAAAAACCATCAAGCTTTTCAAAGAAGCGTTGGAAGAGTTGCAGGCCGATATTCCGCTGCTTAAATTGGAGGGCCTGGCGTTTATGGTCCATAAGGCCATGAACGTGCAGGCCCGTTACTTTCACACCCCAGAGCACATTTTCTCCCTATCCGACGCTTCCACGCCCATTCAGGCGCTCGCCGCCTTGTATCACGACATCGTCTATTATCAGGTGGACGAGGGCTTTACGCCGGAAATCGAGGCGCTCGTCGCCCCTTACCTGCGCGAAGAAAAAGGACAGTTGACTCTGATGGAACACGTTGACCCCACTGACGCCGCTTTTGCGCGCGCATTGGAGGTTTTCGCCTTCCAACCGGGACAACGATTGTCGCCGCTCAGCGGTCAGAACGAATTTCTCAGCGCGTTGACGATGAACATCAGCCTTGATGGGATCGTCAGCGCCAAAGACTTGCTCAAAGCAACGGCGTGCATCGAGGCCACCGTCCCCTTCCGAGGCGTCAATGCGCAGGGTGAAAGTCCCGCTGACGTGCTGGAACGCCGTCTTACCGCAATTAACGCGCACCATAGCCTCGGCATGGAGCACGAAGAGATTGCACAGGCGGTCGAGTTGGCCGTCATCCTCTCTAACCGCGACGTAGCCAGTTTTGCCGAGCAGGATACGGCGCTGTTTCTGGACGGAACCTGGAAACTGCTCCCCGAAATGAACCCTTCCTTAAGACTCAAAGGCATCTACTCGATCCGCAACTATCGCCAGGCGCTACAAAAGATGGCCGGGTTTTTGAATTTTCTCAACCCTGACGTGATTTTCAACCGCTACCGGAACGTGCCGTCAGCAGAAGAATACGCCGAGATGGTTCACCTGGCCTACCAAAATGTCTACACCGCACGAGATTACCTGACCATCAAGCTGCTCACGGCGGCCATCCTCGAAGCGTTGGCCGAATTAACCGGCGGCGATGCGCCGATGGCGCTCTTTATGGGCGACATCGAAATCAACGGCAAAGACTACGTGCGCCTGGACGATTTTCTGCCGTCTCCACCATCACATTGTCAGGAAGAGGAAGCTTCACCGATCTTCCGCTTGTTAAGATATGGCCGCGCCGGCTCTTCGAGCTTCGATATGAGCAATTCGCCCTTAGCGTTGTTCATCTATCAAAAACTGGGAATGGAAAATTGCAAACAGCTACTCAAGGATGCTACATCACTGTTTTCCAGTCAGTTAGCGCCGCAAACCTTCCTGGACCAACTTCCCACGGAGATCATTGTCCCCATTGCCACTGCGTGCGCGGTGATGGCGACGACGCGCAGCGCAGCCCTGCGCCAATATCTGGCGCACAAAATGCCTGCAATCTGAATCAGTCATTGAGTATAAAGAACGGGGCAGGAAAATTCCTGATCCCCGATCCCCAATCCCTACGCACCATTCCTGAGGAGGTTACGATGTCAACCGAAAATCAAAGCAGTACCCGTTCCACTACAAAATGGACCGCTCTTTTCAGCTTTGTCATTGTCGGGATGTTGTTTGTGATTGGACTGGGTTTACCACAAACATCCGAAGCCGGCGTCGTCACGCTCAACCAGCTCATGTTTATCAGCCCCATCGGCAATCCGGTGCTCTCTATCGCCAAAACTGTGGATGACAGTACGCCGCAACCTGGCGACATCGTGAGTTACACGCTCAGCTACGCCAACACCGCGCTCGGATCGCAGGCATTCAACGTGCGCGTGTACGACTTTTTGCCGGCCGGTGCGCAATACCTCTCCGCATCGCCGGCTCCCGTGTCCGAGTCCGGCGGTACTCTCCTGTTCACCGCGCCCTCGGTCGGACCGGATACAACGCCGCTCAACATCACAGTGCGCGTGCGTGTGCTCTCCGGTCATGCTTCGCTGCTCAACCAGGCGCTCGTCACCGCCGACGGCGTAACCCCTACAACAGGCTCGCTGTTAATCACAACAATGCCAGCGACCGATCATCTACGACTGACCAAGGAAGGCGACGCGGCTGCGCTCATAGATGGTGAGTTCGAGTACAAACTGAACTGCGAGAACACCGGCCCTGTGACCTACAATAACATCGAAGTACTCGACGTGTTGCCTGCTGGCGTGACGTTGGTGAGCGCCAGCATCCCACCCGCATCAACTATGACGCCACTGGTCAAGTGGACGGTGGGAACCCTGGCGCCAGGCGCGCGGTGGGCCATCACCATCGTGACCAAAGCGCCGTCCATCGTCGGCCCTATCACAAATACAGCCTCGCTCTACGCGCCGACGCATACCTCCGCGCAAGCCCTGTGGGCAACGCAGATCATCAGCGAGGGTGTCATTCTGAAAGTGGATAAGACAGGCAGCGCAGAGGCGGTCTATCCGCACGACCCGCTCATCTACACGCTGACGTATCAGAACAGAGGCAATGTCCCGGCAGCCCATATCGTCCTCACGGATACCCTGCCCACGGGCGTCATCGCCAGCGGCGCTGCGCCCGCCCCCACCCGCGCCATCGGCCGGCAGTGGATATGGGAAGTTGACGCATTGGATGTGGGCGCCACAAAAACCATCGTCATCACCACGACGGTCGCCAACGACGCAGTAGGGGTACTGCGCAACTTCGTCGAAATGACCGCGCCGGAGGCCTGGGGCGATTCGGACAGCCTGTACACAACGGTCAAGTTGCGCACAATCTATTTGCCATTGGTAATGCGAGCGTATCGTCCCTAAATGACTTCATCACATCGCTGTCAAACCCTATTGACACTGTGAGAAAACTGTGCTATAGTTGAGAATAATTCCGATAACGATACCGGTATTGTTACCGGCGTCAATGCTGAATGAGCATCGCTAACCATGGGCCGCCATCGAGACATTATGAATCGTTCAACAACCTTATTCGGCATACAAATTTGAACGACAGAGACAGTTATCAGGGAATTTTCGATTCCGGAAAGGAGGTCTAGCCCAAGTCAAAGTATATCGCACATAACACCTTAAACGGTTTTCTATCTCAAAAACCATCAATAATCTCAGGAGGATATAGATATGTCTCGCTTTACCCGTTCTTTGGTGACAATTCTCATTTTGGCGATGCTTGCAACGAGCTTCGCCGGCTGCAAAGGCAGCGGCAAGATCAAGGTCGGCCTGTCGTTCTCCGACTTCGCTACCGAGCGCTGGAAGAACGAGGAAGTTCTGATGCGCAAGCTGCTTGAGGAGAAGGGCTATGAGGTTATCTCCCAAGAAGCAGCGCACGACGTGAAACTGCAAAATGACCAGATTGACAATATGGTTACGCAGGGCGTCAAGGCCATCATCATCGTCGCGGAAGACGGCGCCGCCGCCGCCACGGCCGCCAGCAATGCCGCCAAGAAAGGCGTCATCGTCCTGGCTTACGACCGCCTGATCAAGACCCCCGACATCGCCGCTTACGTCTCCTTCAACAACGTCGAAGTAGGCCGCCAACAGGCTTTGGGCGTGATGAAAGCGCTCGACATTGAAAATTGGGATGTTGCCGGCAAGGGCAAAGCCCGCGTCGTGAAACTGGGCGGCAGCCCCACCGACAATAACGCCATTCTCTTCCGCCAGGGTCAAGATGAAATTCTCGATCCATTGGTGGCCGCCGGCAAGATCGAAATCGTCGCCGATCAGTGGGTGGATAACTGGGATGCGAAGAACGCACTGGCGCTGATGGAGAACATCCTCACCGCAACCGGGAACGACATTGACGCCGTGGTCGCTTCCAACGACGGCACGGGGCTAGGCGCGCTCCAGGCGCTGAAGGCTCAGGGGCTGGCCGGCAAAGTCCCAATCTCTGGACAGGACGCGACCGCCGACGGCTGCAATAGCATCGTCAAGGGCGAACTGACCGTCTCCATCCTCAAGGACATCCGCGATCTATCCCCGTTGGCGATTGATCTGGTTGACAAACTGATCAAGGGTGAGAAGACCGACCTGCAGAAATACACTCTGGCCGAACTGACCAACGACACCTCGTTGCAGGGTCAGGTGCCGTGCAAATTCCTGCCCGTCTATCAGGTCAACAAGGATAATGTCTACGAACTCGTGGTGAAGAGCAAATTCCAGAGCTACGACGACGTTTATCGCGACATCCCCGCAGATCAGCGACCGGCAAAGCCCTAAACACGCCCAGTGTATGATTTGATCTCGTGACGTTTGTGCCTCCTTGTAGTAGGTGTATACTTCCTTGCTATGAGGAGGCACTCGTCTTGAAAGTTAATCGGTTGTGTTTTTATAGCATCGCAGTGAGGAGCACACTATGAATAATGACAACACTGTGAGCAATGTCGCCGCCGGTACCGGCTCTACGGTAAACCCCGGCGAAGACGACATTATCCTGGACTTTCGCCACGTCACCAAAACGTTCCCCGGTGTGACGGCTTTGCGCGATGTCTCTCTCCAGATCCGTCGCGGTGAAATCCACGGCATCTGCGGGGAAAATGGCGCGGGCAAGTCCACGCTGATGAAAATCCTGTCCGGCGTGTACCCCTGGGGGACGTATGAGGGACAAGTCTTTTTCGAGGGGCGGGAATTGAAGCTGGCAAGCAGCTCAATCAGACAAGCCATCGAAGCCGGCATTGCTATCGTCTACCAGGAACTCACGTTGGTGCCAGGCATCACCGTGGGAGAAAACATCTTCCTGGGCAAAGAACCGCTCGAACGCGGCGTGATCAACTGGGACAAACTGTATGCGGACACGCAGCAGCTTTTGAGCAAGTACAAACTTGATATTCACCCCCAGGCCCTCGTCAAGAACCTCGGCGTCGGCAAGATGCAGATGACAGAGATTGCCAAGGCGCTCTCCGAAAATGCCCGGATTCTTATTCTCGATGAGCCAACCAGCGCATTGGCAGAAGCTGAGATTGAGCAATTGATGATCATCCTCCGCACGCTGAAAGAGCATGGGGTAACTTGCATCTATATCAGCCACAAGTTGAATGAGTTCTTCGCCATCACCGACACCATCACTGTGCTGCGCGATGGGCGCATCATCACCACCCAGCCCACCAAGAGCTTAACGGTCGAGAAACTCGTCAGCCACATGGTGGGGCGCGAAATGACGGAGCGTTTCCCCGAAAGTCACCGCCAGCCCGGCGAGGTTGTTCTCGAAGTCGAGGACTTGCACGCTGTTGATCCCGAAGAGAACGCGCGTGAAGTGCTCAAGGGCGTCAATTTTAACCTACGCAAGGGTGAGGTGCTTGGCATTGCCGGCTTGATGGGGTCTGGGCGCACCGAACTGGCAATGACGATCTTTGGCGAGTATGGCAAAATCACCCGGGGCGCGGTGAAATTGGAAGGACAAATGCTCTACGCGAAAAGCTCACACGACGCGATGGTGCAGGGTCTCAGCCTCGTCCCGGAAGACCGCAAGCGCCACGGGCTGGTGTTGATACAGTCCATCCTCAGGAACATCTCATTGCCCAATCTGGATCAATTCGCCTCGTGGTACAAAATTGACGACAATGCCGAACTGAAAGCCAGCCGCACTTTCGCGCAAAGTCTGGCGATCAAAGCGCCACATCTGAATGTGCAATGCAGCACTCTGTCGGGCGGCAACCAGCAAAAGGTCGTCATCTCCAAATGGCTGATGTCCAATCCGAAAGTGTTGATTATGGATGACCCTACCCGCGGGATTGATGTGGGCGCTAAATATGAGATCTATAAATTGATCAACGACCTCACCGCGCAAGGCATTGCGATCATTATGATCTCCAGCGACCTCGAGGAAGTCCTGGGGATGAGCGATCGGGTTATGGTTATGCACGCAGGCCGTTCCGCCGGCACACTGGATATCGCCGAGGCAACCCAAGAGCGGGTGATGGCGTTAGCTACCGGCATTGCTTGAAACAACATTCTGACTCAAGAAGGTGAATTATGAACACAACCTCCAATAACGGTTCAGTACAAAGCGTGGTTTCCAATCTCACCAAGCAATTTCGCACCAATATCCAAACGTATGCCATCATTGTGGCGATGGTCTTCCTCTGGATTCTCTTCTCCATTGCGACAGGCGGCCTGTACTTATCAGCGCAAAACATCTCCAACCTGATCCGCCAGATGACCGTGACGTCCTTCCTGGCCGTGGGTATGGTGCTGGTCATCGTCACCGGAGGCATTGACTTGTCTGTTGGCAAGGTAGCCGGTTTTGTGTCGGTCATTGTCGCCCAACTCCAGGCCAATGTGTGGCACAAAATCTTCCCGGAACAGGAGCTGCTGGCAGCCGTCCTTTCGGTTGTCGTGGGACTGGCGATTGGCACCCTTATCGGTGCGCTGCAGGGCTACATCATATCGTATCTTGCTGTACCTTCCTTTATCGTCACACTCGGCGCCCAATGGGCGTTCAATGGCGGTATCCTCATCGTGACACAGGGAAAGACAATCCCTGCCAATCAGCCTTCCTTTTCATGGATCGGGCAGGGGTACCTGAAGCCAACCCACGGGTGGATTGTAGCCGCTGGCGTGGTGGTGCTATTGTTTTATACGATGTTCAACAGTCGTCAGAAGAAACGCCGTTACGGTTTCGAACTCTCGCCCTTATATATGGACGTTCTCAAGACGGCCCTTTATTCCGTACTGATATTGGCTTACGTCGCCATCGTCAATTCCTTCAACGGCGTGTCCATTCCCGTGCTGCTATTGGCGATCGCCGCCGTCGTGATGGCTTACGTCTCGAACAATACCCGCTTTGGACGCTATGCCTACGCCATCGGCGGCAACCGCGAAGCGGCACGGCTTTCCGGCGTCAACATCAAGAAAAATGTCTTCAGCATTTTTGTGGTGATGGGTCTCTTGTGTGGCGTATCGGGCATCGTGCTGGCTTCCTATATCGGCTATGGAACCGTGGCGGCAGGGCAGGGCTATGAACTGGACGCCATCGCCAGTTGTATTTTGGGGGGCACCTCCACCCTCGGCGGCGAAGGGACTGTTTTTGGGGCGATGGTCGGCGCACTGATTATGGCAAGCCTCACCAACGGTCTGCAAATCCTGAACGTTCCTTCATCCTGGCAATATGTGGTCAAAGGTATCGTGCTGATTCTGGCCGTTTACACGGATGTGTATTTTAAGAAAAACCGCTAAATCGGCGACACTTTGACGCATACAAACGCCGCTCCGCACAATGCGCAGCGGCGTTTTTTATGTCAACGCAGGGAATTTGATGGTTCCTCGTTATGTGATACTATGACGGGAACAGACGAGCCATGTTTAACCTACATCTACTACAACTTGACCTGAGTGTATCCGCATACGACGCCCTGGGCGGGCGTATGGGACGACGCGCCGAGGCGTATTACGCGGCGCTGCCCCCATACTTGATCGCGCGCTGCCCGCTCTGCGGCGGCGAAAACATCGAGCGACTCGACACGTACTCGCTGCGCGAATGGCCGGGGATGAACCTCCTCAACGGGACATCGCTCTTTGGTCATCACACCGTCGTGCGGCATTGCGAACACTTCGCCCTGGTGCAGCGTTTCCTCAACCTGCGCGGCGTTCAACCCAGCGAAATCTACGGCGCACTCAAAGGGCCAGAAGTTCCCCACGTGATCGGCTATTTGCTTAAGCCAGGCCCGTTCCCGACGCCTCATGCCATTGACCATATCCTCCGGGAAGAGAATTTCTACTGTCACGCCGTCCTCCATGCGCTGCCGGTCTGCCGTCCGCAAGGCGCACACTTTGAACCGGCCCACAACGTCTTCATCGTCACCTATTTCTCCGCAAACCCAAACAACACCCGCGAAGTGGTGCGCGCTTACAACACCTTCTTCCGCGACCCGCGCACACCGCCAGTGTTCTGGGAGCCGCCGGATGGCCGCGAGGCATGGTGGGATCTGCGCCGGTGGGTGATGGCGGGCCGGTTGCATTGGATTGACGGCAGCGCTCCCACTCTGCCCCTGCGTACCCGCGCCGTGACCGAATTCCCCTATGGCGACCTTGAAGGCCGCCGCTATCCCTACTTCATCCACCCGCACCGGCTCGACACCTGGAAGGAGCCGCCCACTATCGCCGAGGAACGCCCGGCCATTGTCCGATTTGGCTGGCAATGGGATTACGATCAGGACGGCAACGACATCCTGGCCGGGCTGATCGTCCGCTGGAGTGGCCTGAAAGATACCGCCGCTTTTCGACTCACGCGCCATCCGGTCGCGCAGTACTGGCTGCCAGAGCCGGAGACGGCCCACCGCGTGCGCAGCGTCAACATCCTGATCCACGATATCAAAGCCTTCGCCACACGCCCCGATGCCGAGAGCGGCAAGACCGAGGTGCTGCTGGACGTCCACTACCCGCCGGGCGAACGCACGCTAGGACTGACCGGCAAGCGCGACGAGGCGTCTCAGTGGGTCGCCGATGCCAACCACTTCTTGGATGCCGTCAAAGCAATGCGCAGAATTGACTTCCTCCACCTGCTCCGTCCTGAGGAATAGAACCGATGCACTCTTTTGTTAGTCGCATCATAGAACGATCCTGTCGAAAGAGAGATAAATGCAAACAGATTGGCTTGTGCAACAAATCTCCCAATTCGCGCGCGTGCTCGCTGTGATTTTGGGATTGAGAAAGCGTCAGAAGTATGAAACCGCCCAGGAAACCATCGAAGAAGCCTTGAACACGCTGCTCGACCTGGACCTCGACAAACTGCTAACCTTCCCCTCAACAGAACTTTTCCGCCGTCTGACCATCGCGGAAACCACAATGGTCGGGCGCGAGAAGGTGTTGTTTGTCGCCGCGTTGTTGGATCAAGCGGGCGACATCCACGCGGCGCAGGGGCAAGCGGAGATGGGCGCCGCCTGTTACATCCAGACGCTGCAACTTTTGCTCGAATTGCTCCTCACCGATGACCACGTCAGCCTGCCCAACTACGCGCCAGCCGTTGAGGATGTGCTCGCCAAAATCGCCCCGGAAACGTTACCTATCGAAGCGCGCATCACGATGATGCTCTACTTCGAAAAAATCGGAGATTTTGGGAGGGCGGAAGATACGCTATTTGAGATGCTCGACGCCGTCGCCGACGATCCTCACACAACAGCGGAGATTATCGCCATCGGGGAATTGTTCTACGAACGGCTGCAGCAACTAGATGATGAGATACTCGTCGCCGGAAACCTCGCGCGCGACGAAATCACGGCAGGAATGGCCGATCTACGCAATTATCCCGACCAGGAAAAGGAATAACAAGACCCATGGAAATTCGACGACTCAGTTGTTTGGAGGGGGCGCGGCGCGCCTCCGGGACAGTGTTGGTCATTGACGTGTACCGCGCGTTCACCTGCCAGGCTGTGGCCTTCTCCCAGGGCGCGGCGAAAATCCTGCTCACCGACGACCGCGACGAAGCCCTGCGCTGGAAAGCCGAGGGGCGCGGCGACTTCACGATGGGCGAGGTCAGCAACATGATGACCTACGAAGAAACCGGCTTCGACTTCGACAACTCGCCGCGCAACTTTTACCTGCATGACGTGCGCGGGAAGACGCTCATCCAGCGCACCAGCGCAGGTGTCGCCGGGTTGTGCGCCGCTGCCACTGGCGCTGACCGTCTCTACGCGGTCTCGTTCCTGACCGCCGAAGCCACCGTCCAGGCCGTGCTGCGCGACGCGCCGGACATCGTCTCCATTGTGGCGATGGGGGCGTGGGAGCAGCGCACCGACGAGGACGAATTGTGCGCCTACTACCTGCACAACCGGTTGGAAGGCCGCCAACCGGACAAAGAGGCCGTCAAATCCCTGGTGCGCACGGGTAACACCTACGCCTGGTATCGCAAAGAGCATCACGACGGCTATCCCAATGACGGTGAAATTGGCCTGCACATCGACGCCTGTGATTTCGCCATCCTGGTGCAGCGCGAAAACGGCATCCTCGTCTCACGCGCCCGGCCCTGAAGAGGCCGGGCGAAAAGAACGAAGCCCTTCGGGCTGAAATCTAGCCCGAAGGGCTTCGCTCTTTCAGCGCGCGGGCTTCAG
>DAOUAQ010000281.1:0-16461 GCA_034433375.1 Anaerolineae bacterium
ATGGCGCTACGGCAGCGGGGCTACGTCGCCGACACGCCCGCGCCGGCTGTCCACCACCTGGATGGCCTCATCGCCGCGCTGGCGACGACCGAAATCCACAATCTGGTGCACGCTTTCAAGCCGCAGCAGCGCTACCTGGTCTACGACGCCCTGAAGCCGGAACTCGTCCCGCTGCAGGTGACGCCGAACACGACGTGCCCGGTGTGCAGTCCCGATCATGGCGTACTGGGGCTGGGTGACCTGGAACCGCTGCCCGACTACCGGCGGTCCGCCAAAGTTCAACTGCCACCCTCAACCCTACCCGAATTGCCAATCATCGAGCAGAAGAAGGAACCTTTGGCGCTTCCGGCTGAGGCTAACAAGGTGCAAGTGGTCATGCCGCTGCCCGACGGCTTCCCGCTTCCGCAGGCGCGGCATTTCCCCGATCCGCAAGCTCGCGCGCGCCGATTGCAAATGGCATTGGCGGAGAGTCCCGACGGCCAAGCGTGAACTGCGTTCCGCGCACTCGATGACTTTGGGTCCGCGATCATTCAGATCGCGGACTCAGGCGTTTCAGGTTGTCAAGGAGCAATTCCCCTCCGTTGGCGGCACGGTCGGAGACCGGCCACAGCCTTTCGGGGGTACTGTATTTATTAATGGCACTGATGGTAAATGTTGAGATTCTTCGTCACTGCGTTCCTCAGAATGATGCTGTCGGCAGTTATATTTTCACGAACGCTCAGGGCATTTGCGTCAGAATGGCTTCGCCCGTAGCCAAGACGTCGCCGGCCAGCAAGCCCTTGACGGTTTCCTTTTCGAGCACGCAGGTTAATTGGTACGCGCCTTTAGTGTATTCGTATACTTTGATAGGCACCCAATTATCGGTCACCGCGCCAATGGCGGTCGCCAGCGTGACTGGACCTTTGTAAAAGAGGTATACTTCGGTGACGCCGGCCTTGGTTAATTTGTCTTTGACATGGACCAAGTCTCTGAGAATTTTGTAAACGCTTTCCGAGGCGATATAGCCCTCACGAACATAAGGTTCAATCGGCATATCCAGTTTTTGATCTTGCAGGTAGGCCTGCACCTGCCCCTGAATATCACTCCCCAAACTGATCACCAACGCCCAGGGGCGTGCTGTGACGGTCGTTTTGCGCGCTTCCAGGTAACGTGTTAACGCGCGGCGCGCGCGCCATAGCGAGACTACGGTGAAAATGACCGAGCCAATCTGGATCGAATTGGCAACCCAACTGACAATCCGTTCTAGACTCATGCTGACCTCCGTATTTGTGAAGTGCGGCGCGTACGCGCCGCATCGCGCACGACCTGTAGGTTGATGATTTCCGCTACTTCGAAGCGCGGCGGGGTGCTCCCGGCGACCGGGCGCAGGCGCAGCACTGCCGGGAAGTAGCCCATCCGCCCGTGCAGTTCGGCCAGAAGGGTGACGGCGAGAGGGGCGTGACCGGGTGGATTGACCAACAAGGGGAGCGTTTGCCATTCTTTAGGGGATAGGCTGATGCTTTCGACAAGTACAATGACTTGCTCGGTGAAGGGTTGCGCGGGGTCAAGCTGCGTTGGAATCTCCCGCGTCTGGGCAATCGGGTCATCCACCAGAGCTGCGATATGCGCCAGTTGCGCGTCGGTCAGGGGATGGGAGAAGTTGAGGATGAGCATTTTTGAGCCTCACGTCAAGGCCGCCGACTCACGGAAGGCGACCAGGAATGCCTCTGGCGTTACAATTTGCACAGTATCCACTGTTCCTAGCACCAGCAAATCCGCGTCAACGGTGATCAGGTATTGGGCTGGTCCTGTCAGGGCACACGCGATAAACTTGTCGTCTTTGGGATCGCGGGTGAATGCCGGAATTGGCCCCAGCGGCGGCAGGAAATCCGCTTTGAGCGCGACAAGTTCTAGCAACACTTGACCGGAGGCAACCGAGATAAAACGTTGGATGGAGGGACGCGACAGCACACCGCGTAACTCCGCTTCGAGTTCTGGCGCGCTGACCATCTGCGCACGGTCGCCGAGCCACACGTCTTCGATCAAAGCACGGATGGCGGCGCTGGGCCGGATGAGGTAGCGAATCAAGACGCTGGTATCGACAACGATCCGCATCATCCCTTGTCAGCCTCACGGGCCACGGCTTCACGCGCCTCCTCAATCAGTGTCTCCACTTCCGCTTCGCTCAACGCGGCGGCCTTCGCTGCCGTCACGGCGGCTGCCTCCCGCAGACGCTCCAGGCGCAATTCACGCTCAGCATCGAGCAACTGCTGGTAGCGTGGGTAGGCGACGATGGCGACTTTCGGCGCGCCGTAACGCTCGACGATGACGGCAGTATCGGTCAGTGCGCGTTCCAGCACGAGGCCGAAGTTCTGCTGCACTTCGCTAGATTTGAAACTTACGGTCATAGGGTGACTCTCCCGTCTGTGTTGTCTAAGTTGTTTATGTTGTATAAGTTTAGCACGGGATGGCGGGAAAGTCAAATTGAAATCAGAATTGAAGTGGCCCGAGCTGCGCAACAGTCACCAAATGAGAAAAGTTCAATAGAACACCCTATTGTCCCTCTATCACTGTTTCTGGTGATAATGCTCGGTCCAATAATACAATTCGTCGCGAATTGAGTAGATGACGCGCCATGTGGCTCATGACGGCTGCGCTGCGCGTAAGCACATCTAGGGTGTTGTCTTCATCGAAGGCGAGTTTCCCCTCTACAGTATGCGCTATAGGATCACGATAGTTCGTCTTGAGTTTTCGGATTGCCTGGACGAGTTCGTTTGCCGCATCAGACTTCTCTAGACGATCACATAATCTTCCCCAAGGGTCTTGACCCGACGGTTCTTCTGTTGTAAGCTCAAAATAGTGCTTGATGCTGACATCTATAGCTCGGATAGTAAACAACATTGCGCCTGCCCAAAAACTAACTGAGAGGCACTTTGCCGCCTCCGCAAGGTTTTCGTCGAATTGTTCTGGCCATTCTTTCTCATATCTACCGCGTTTTTCAATGTTCAGGAAGGTACGTGGCGAGTCGATAAATCTCGTGAAAGGTTCTTCCCAAATAAAAGGCCTAGCGATATACAAATGTGATTTTGAAGCATCGTCCATCAACTGATACCAGAGGCGAGTTAATAGAGTTCGTAGTTCTGTTGCGGTATCACGGTATAAGGTGGCTTCTGCATATTTTTCGAGAGCTTTCTCTAATCCTTTTAATTGCTCCTTTTGCAGTTTTTCGGCTAGTTGCCTGGATTTGGGGAGACCAAGCACTTCTATTGCAAGACAAAGATCCTGAATTCTGCGCAGGAAACCCAGCCGATCAGTTCTTGTTGGTCCGAGCCTACGATCGGCTTTAATCTGGCCAATACGCGCATACTGATTACCAATATCGACTAATGTCCATACCGTTGGCTCGGAGTATATTCTTTCCATCGCGCACTACTCTATAAACGGCTAGACAAGTTCTCCTGATTTATCAATCAAGGGAAATCCTTCTTTGTCTTTAATCGACAGAGGCAAAGTCAAACGAGGTCCACTCTTACGTTTATTGCCCATAAACCATTCGTAGTTTTTCCCATCGGGTTGCGGTTCTTGACTTGAGCGTGGATAATGAACCGGGAGATCAGGCGATTCGGCTAATAACGCTTGCAGGTCACGAATATTGTCCAGCTCATTGAAATTGCGTCCATAGCGGGCCTTCATCGCAGTTTTAAATTTCTCTACGTATATAGCTTTTTCTGAGATGACAGGCTTCCAACCTGAAGTCAATTCTTCATATCGCGCCTGAATACTCAAAAGATCAAATTCCTCCACATCTATTGTCAGGCTGCCAAACCCTAAAGGCTTAGCAAATCCCAACCGATGGTGCCACCCCTCCAATTCAAGTGTCCACAGCAATGCGCCAAGTTCCACTTCAGCTAAATTCTCAAAAGTGATCTCGAACTCGAATGTGCTTCCTGCTTGAACAATGTCCTTGAGTGTTCGATTTTGATCTGTCTCTTTTCCATCTGGACTGGAGTACTCTTCAGTGCGACATTGATCCCCTTGATGGCGGTAAAATTTTCTCCCGCGTAATTGCTGATGGGCCTCTTCGTTGTAGCTTATCTGAAAATCGTCTTGACCATCTCGTGGATCAGTGCCATTCAGAGGACGCAAATAGAAACGCGTTGTAGTGGGTTTAGGTGAAGACAAAATAGCCAGCGTAGCATCAAACGTTTTTACGGGGAGCTTTGCTTTACCATGGGTAAAGCTTATCCGTGCCGCGTACGCCGCGAGTTCCTCAGAAGCAAGTTCTGGCATTGATGGATCGTCAGAACCATAGACCCAACCGAAAACGCGACAAGCTGGACAAAGTTCGTCGTAACGCTGACATTTATGTAAATCGCTCTCTTTGGCATTGGGGTTAAGTCGATCCGCAATAGTCTGTTCATAACCCACGCGCGGCACTGACACTGGAACGATAAATGCAACGCGAGCCGTTCGTCCAGCCGGTTCTAGCATAACATATACCAGAGAACCGTCATGCAATTCAGTTTCAGCCGGATTAAGAATAAAACGGCTGAAAGCGGCTTCATCACCCTCGGGTTCTTCAGGCAAAGGTACGCTCGCATTCTTTTCATGTCGTTTGAGACGCTTCTGTACTTCGTCAGCATGGCGCTCTTGGTAATCCTTGATTAGTTCAGCATAACGTTGCCGTATGGTATCAAGTAGAGGGATTCTCACCGGGCTTCCTGCGGCAAAGAACACTCTTTCATCGTGTTTATTTTGGATGTTTTGATTCGTAATGCAAAGATACCCTTGAACGACTTTCTGATCGGGTTGACGGGGCTTCAAATGGCTGCCAGATGGTGCAATCTGCACAACATTCCAAAATTCAAAATTGCGCAATGGGTGTTTCACTAACTCAATAATGGCTTCACAGGGAGCTTCATGCTGAAGTCCCGACAACGATACCGTGCGCCGAGCGGAATATGGACTGCGTGGAGCACGATCTTTAGTACGGCTGGGACGTAACGGTGTATATCGCATAATCCAGGCGGCATACTGTGGGCCAGCTGGTTTCTCGCCAATATTGACGGTGGTCATACCATTCAAGATATCCAGATACCATTGACCGCCTGTATAGACCACCCGTGCCGGGATAAGTTTCAGAGCATCCTCCGGTGGCAAATGATAGCTGAGCCGTTTATACCCCGAGAAAACCGAAAAACAGGAGTTTGTTGCTGCCTCATACGTTGCTCGTAACATACCACGTAAACTACTTGCAGGCAGAGCAATTTCATCTTTTCCTTGATCATTTTTGTATCTAAAAAAGCGATAAATAGGATGCTCCTTCTCTTTCCCTTTTTCGCCAACTGTTTTACTCTCTGTTGAATGGGAATCTGCGATGAATAAGGGAGTTTGAGTTGTGATTTTGCATTTGATCCTCCCACTTAGTCCCAAATAGCGGTCATGTGGTGGCGGAGGACAATTTCCAAGCAGTGGCGCTTCGTTTGGCTTGGCGACTTTTAGTGGTCGCACAAAGTTATAAGGATTGAGAAAACGATAGTCTTCGCTAATTTGAGAACGCGCAGTACCCTGTTGCAGTCGCGTATCGGAAACAGATTTCTGGGTGGAAGTGGTCTGAGTCTGCCCCACCACTTTCACCCAACTTGTCTGTAGTCCCTGAGGTGTTTCGCGCGTTTCATATTCCACGCGTAGACCTACCGTGACTGAGGCGTCCCTTATCCACTGAGGTCTGAAATAAACGTCTGGCCCACCCTCATCCTGTTTGATGAAACCAAATGTGCCGTTTCCAGCTATGCGCGCTACTGTTCCTTGCTTAGCCATTTTTCCCCTCCCATCGTTCCAGCCCCAACCACCACACGGCCTCGACATTGTCACCGTAGAGGTATTCGTTGTAGTGCAACAACACTCGCTGATCACCTTTCATTTGTGGATAAATCAATTGGGCATATCCTACACGGTCCTCTTGCCAAATACCGCGCGGCTGATCTTCTGCGTCTCTGATTTCTTGACCCCACAACATAACCTGGCGTGAATAACAGGCTAGAGAGCGAGTAGGGTAGGCCTGCCAATAATCAACATTCTCAAATCCGGTTGGAACAACGATGTTAGCCTGACCAACGAAATGCCAGAGGAAATATGCGCCGTCGCGCCGCAGTTCCAGGTCACCACTCTCACCGAAAATCCTGACACGCTCCAGCCAGGCTGCGCGACGGAAATTCCCAGGTGCGGGGATAGGCGCTCCGGTTTGATAGTCAAACGCTATGTCGCTGACCCATTCCCAGATGCGCCAGGGCATGTCGAGTTGTGACCAGTCCCAAGCGGCGAGGAAACACTCTATGCCATTCACGTCGACGCGGCCACCCTGAATTGTGCCAGGGACATGATTGTTGCACTCAGTCATGATTTACCTCCTATCGCAGCGCTGGCTTTGGGATAGAGCCGCTCAATCAGGCCGCCATCAAAGTACGAGTCCATTTTCAATTCCGGCAAACTAACTGGACTCCGCTTAAAGCCCTCTACGCATGTATTGAACGCTGTGATCCATGCTTTGATGACCGGCTGCCAGTTTTCTGTTGAATCCATCTGCCAACTCCAGTCATGGCCAGATTCTGGTTTAGCAAGCTTGCCGTTCACTTCGGCAATCTGGTAGATAGATGCTGGCGACGGTTTAACTTTAGCGGCGTGGAGCAGTGTGCGGATATCAACGCTTTCCGCTATTCTTGCAGAAGTGGCTGTCCGCAACGGGAAATCATCGTCAGCTATGAATCCTACCGTCGCAGTCCATCTGGGGACCCAGACTTGTCCAAAGCCTTTCGCTGCGCCAAATCCTACTTTTAGCCAACCTTCTGCCAGGTCACGCAGCACCAGAACCAGCCATCCCAGTTCCCAATCCTGAGGATTCTCAAGGCGAAGATGAGCGGTAAACCTGGGTTGCCACAGCGCCGCCGCGTCAAACTTCGCGCCATCCTTGCCGCCGCCGGTAAAGCGATCAATCGCCAGGAAATCCTGCACTTTATAGACAGGCGTGGTATTTTCTTCGAGGGCTGCGTCTTCGACAATTAACCGGCTGCCCCAGCGCGGGCTGCCGAAGAGCTGACAGGCCAGACACAGATCGTGTGTCGTGTCAATACCTTGATCAGGATCACGCCAAAGAGAATCCGCTGGATCGCGCCGCTCTTGTCGTTTCAGTAAAGAATCACAACATTCCAACGCCAGGTCTTCCTTACCTCGTGGACGCGCCACAGGATTACACGCAGGGCAAGCTGCCAGGAAGTCATCGCCATGCACAGCGCGTTCGGTTGCCAGTGTGCGCGCGATGCGTTCCGCGTGGCTGCGGAGAACGCCGCGTAAACTTGAGCCTGGCAGCACCGGCTTGCCTTCGATTAAAGGCGCGTGGTCAAAGCCGGAGCGACCGGCCTGAGTAGGGTCATTGACTAGCAGGGGACCGATGGCTTGTAGCGTCAGCTTTAGTTCCACCCAGCTATGCGCCACGTCCGGGTTCATGTTCCCTGGGGTTATGCCCTTTTGGGTCTCTACCACTCTGTCGGCAATCCAGGTATTTGCATCATCAGTGATGGGTTGCAAGCCTGCATTAGCTTCGTCACGCAAGAAACTCATCAACGCAGTTTTTGTATTCAGGCTCCGTGTTTTTACGGCTAGACCTTCCAACTTCAGCGCTCCCAATCCTCGCGCCACACGCCCGCCTACTGCTCCACGCCCGGCCTTCCACTCGGCCAGGGTCACGGCCAGCAATTGGCGGTCTGCGTCGTTAGCGTCTTCCAACTCCAACCGCAGATCAAAGATGGCTTTGGCCGGCAGGACTTCCAAGTCGAATTTGACCGCTCCTTGCCGTGCGGCTGCACCGGTGGCGCGATCAATTCCCACACCGTCACGGATCCAGGTTTTTTCATCAGTTTGCAATGTTGCATCGTAGACCCACAAACGCGAAGCGCGCCCACCTTCGTTCTCGGTATCTGCTTCCTGAGGGTTGACATCCCCAAACAGGTGACAGACCATGCACCCACAGGGCGTCTTTGGGTTGTTTGTCTCGAAAGCCTGGCATATTTTGCTGCCGATCCGCGGCGCGAGGCGCGTAGCTACAGCGCGCAAAGCCCCGGCCAACGCCGAGCCGGGGATGAATACCTCGCCTGCCGCAGTACGCCGCAACAGGGCGTCAAACTCACTTTCGCCTTTGCCCGCGCCGATATGCAAAGCAGCGCGCGTTTTTAACTTAGCGGTGATGATCAGGGTGTTGTTCATTGTCCCTCTTTACCCTCCTCTTTGGTCTTTTGCGCCACTTCCGCAATCCGTTCGGCGAGCATTTCCATACCAATGCGCCAGCAACGCTTTTCGAGCCTGGTGCGCTCATCGCCTTGAACGTCGTTGATTTGTTCACTAATTTTGTCTTGTAACTCGGCGCAAAGTTCCTTAAAGGCAGTCAGGCCGATACTTGCTTTGGCGCGGAAGAATTCAGTGCTGGCTCTGTCTGCATCCCGAACCTTCAAGTCCGAGTGTTGCGTTTCAGGGATCAGCCGCTCAAAATGTCCCAACTGCGCCACAAAGTCGTCCACAGCATCTTTTGAATCCGGTGGTTGCACCCGCAGCAGCCGGGCCAGGGGCGCGTATTTTTCGTTGGCAAAGGGGTCGCGTTTGTTGGCATATTTTTGGCGATCCTGTTGTAAGTAGTTTTCCCATTGGCGGCGGAACGCGGTTTCCACGTTTATCTCCCAGGTGGTCTCAGAAGTTGTTGCCACTTTTCCGGGCAGTAAACCACGTGTCCGCAAATTCAGGCCGCTTTTATTATTCTCCAGGCGGGTCCATTGGCGGTATAACGGATGATTAAATGTGACTTGCCCAAAACCCTCATTACGGCGAAGTCCCAGACCATGCTGTTCCAGATCGTCAATTTTTTCTTGCACGGCCTGACGCTGCTCTGGCGTCAATGGTTCGGCAATGATAAAGCCCACCGCGGAACCGGCACATAATGCAACATCGCGCCAACGCGGCAAGCCTGTCTGGTTGTTGAAAGCGTCAACCGGACGTGTAGAACAGAAACTACGTCGCAGCTCCACCTTGACACCAAGTAGATTTTTGAGCCAGGCAGCATCAAACCCCGCGCGGCAACGTCCCCAAGCGTCGACGGCTATGGTGTCTGTAAGCAAGGATAATGTCAATTCGCCATCCAGGTCAAGACGTTGCGCCAATGGCAGTTGGTACCAGGGATGCGCGCCGGTATGCTTTTCTACCCATAGGGTCACTTTGCCGTACCCGCGCCGGTTGGCCTTGCCCAGGTGTAAAGGTATTGCGCCTTTTTCCGGCAGTCCGCTCAACGCCCGTAAGTCATCCCAGGCTGCTTCATCAGCGCACCACAACTCACCTACAAAATACTGACCGGGAGCAAGCGCATCGAAGCTGTAAAGCTGGCCTTTAGCGGCGCGTCTGGTTTCGTTGGCCAGACGTACATGCATTTCTTGAATATGCGTCACTTTGACGATGCGCGGTGTAGGTTGCAGGCCTACAAACCCATTCAGGGGTTTGAGATCACTTTGCCCATTGCACTGAGGGCATTTGGGTTCGTAGTCATCCAAGGCAATGCGATGGGTAAAATCCATAACACCGTGCGGTAACGATGTATTTTGATCTGCGTAGCCAGGGTGAATCTCGCAACTCAGCAGGCCACCTGGGACTGGAATAGCAGGATATAGTCTCTCGGAGTGGCTTCCGGGTCTGTAACTCGGGTATAGGGTTGAATACCGAACGCGCTCGTGGAAAAACAGTTCCACAAAGGTCTGATACGCCATGCCGTTGCTTTGGCTAAAATCATAACGTTCAGCGATCAGATTTGCCAGAGCGCCCCGGAGAGCAGCGCCGGGGATGTACTCGACGGTCTCAAATTCGTTGCCGGCTTCTGACTTCTGAGAAAGAATGAGCGGCTCATCCAAACGCACGATTAGCAAAATCCGCACCGGCGTTTGGCCTGCGCTAACGCTGGGAGTAAAAGGCAATGAGGTCGGAGTTGTCATCAATGGTAGTTTATCAAGATGCGCCTGTTCAAATTTCTCAAGCATCCAGCTTTCCCAGGCTTGATTTTCATCTGGTTGTATTCCCCAGAATTCTGCGCCTTCTACATTGATAAGGTGCAACTCACATTCTCCTCGTCCACGACGACGCGATGCTCCCAGATAACGCAGATAGCGCGCCGCAGCCAATAGCCAGGCTGCTTCGTCGAGGGTTTCAGGATCATGCGCATCACAAACAGCCGTGAATTGGAAACGCAGCCGTCCATCGCCCTCTTCACGGAAGAAGAGTTTACCTGCCTCGGCGCGGCGCGTGCGAGGGTTGACTCGCACATGCGGCGCGATCCGGGCGCCGGTCTCACCCTCTTCCCAGCCGCTTTGGGCGGGATCGAGTGCACCAACTGGACGTGCAGAACTGATACGCCAACGTTTGGGAACACCCGGAGAGCCAAAAATGCGGCAGACCGGGCAGAACTCAGTCTCGTCAGGGTTCCATTGACCGCAGAAACGCGCGCGCGGGTCATTTTTCCCAGAAGCATGGCAGCGGATATTCTGCGGCGTGTGCAATGGTTCGAGTTGGAGCAACTCGTAGAGCGCATTACGCAGCAGGCCACTCACTGTCGTACCACGCAGCACTGGCATTCCGTCAGCATCGCGGTGCAAGGCAGAGTCAACTATTGAACCCAGGCCATGTCCTGCGCCAATATGATAATCGGATTCTAAGCGCAGCTCAAAAGTCATTCGTAGCGCCATATCACGCCTCCTCCTGCGCTGTATACACACTGCGTTCCTGGTCCAGATACCAGCTGAAGTCCCACATCTGGATTAGATCTGGCAGCCCGTGACCTTCGAAGATGGTTTCTGTCGTCGCACCAGGACGGTTAATGGGCAACCAATAGCCATCCCTGTCACCGCCCAGTTGTCTGAGGGTCTCTTCTAATATCTCCACGTCTTTCTCATTACGCGCCATGCGCGCTTTGATGCGGGCCAGTTCTGCTGACCAGATTCCCAACGCTTCAGCCGTTTTATCGGGCAACCGGCTTGGGTCATAGAGCGTACGCAACTGGATCAAGCGACGATTGGGAATTTGCTGTCTTGCCAGGGCTAATCGTTGCGCCAACAAGCAATCCAAGGACAAGCCAACATTCTGTGGAAATTCAGACGCAACCTCAGGGCTATACACCCAATAAGGCGCCAGAGTGTTCTGATAGCGTTGAGTTTCGCCTGTTTCACGCGGTAGACGACTACCGAGAATCACGTCAAAATGCACTGATGAATAGTTGTGATCGGATTTTCGTTCCTTGTCCGGCCCTACGGTTTCATCGTCCGGTCTTTCTTTCTCACGCACTGCCACAGCTTTTGACAGCCGCTTGGCTTCTTGAAGCAAGCGCTCACCATGTTTATGCACGAGGGTATGGGGATACTTACTTTTGCAGATGACCACGGCAGCCGACATCGTTGCGCGTATGTCCGGCAAGCCAATACGCTTGAGTAAAGCTGCCATCCGCGTTTCATATTCCAGGCAAAACTGACGCGCAAAATCCAGCGCATAGGACGCTGGAAGTAAAATGAAAACGTCATCGCCCCCCAGAATTAGGGGCAAGACCGGGATGAGATTGGGATTGGTTCCACGAGGCTTTTGCTGCATCAGTTTTCTGGTCGGAGCAGCTAGACTTTGCCGAACGACATTTTCAAGCCCGGTAGATAGGTTATGTAGCTGTCCGGGGTCTTTGCATTGACGAAAAACCTTGCCCATACCGTTGCCGTCAGCTACCAGATAAGCAACGTAATTTCGCGCCTCCCACGCGCCGGTCAGTTTCTCGGGTTCTACGGGCAGGTCGAAATCGTTGAATCTATCGCTTACGACTGCTTGTTTGAATTCCCGTAGAAACCGGCTACCTTCTCCGCCTCGCTTTTCGGCTTTGCGCAAACACACATCACACACATATTGGGCGGAATCACCCTCTGCTAGAGGACGATGCGTGGAAGCCAATCCTATGCCACACGATGCACAGAATGCCATATAAGGACCTTGCCCCACCGCAGCCGCCGCACGCCCTTGACGTTTGGCGCTTGCCAGGGACAAATGCGCTTGTCTGTTTGCAGCTGGAAAGTCCTCTGGTTTGCCGTTCCACTCAGTTAGCTTCGCCACCGTTAACGTACAGTTGGTCAGCTCATAGTATTGTTGAGCCAAGTCGCGCCCGAAGTCATCCGCCTGCGTTGGATCATCAAAGAGCAAGGTGAAAGCGCCCCCATCCGCTACAATACGATCCTCTGGGGAAATTGCACGTGTGACTTTGTCGCAGAAATCGGTCAACAGTTGGCTTCCACCGACGACTTCGCGCAAGCGTGAGGAACGAAAGACAAAGTGTTGTATTTTGTCTGCTTCAGCTGTTAGAATCCATTTCGTCATTACTACCCTCCTCGCTCTGACCGTGAAATGGCAAAAACTCCAAAGAGCACAAATGACATACCTGTGACCATGAAAGACGCCCAGGACATTCCGGAAAGGCTGGAGCTGATCCGTCGTAGTTCTCTACTAAACCTAACCAGGGTTGTTGCGTATCTTTGAAATCGTTAAAGTTGGTTTGAGTTAATTGGCAAGCTTCTTGCGCCACCTCGGGTGTAACGTATTGATATTTATGAATCGCCTGATTGCGTAATTCCTTAAGGGTGAATGTTGTGAGATTTACTCCCGCATAATATTCATGGTCGGTCATAGCTGGAATATCTTCTGTAGGCCGGGCATGGTACTCGCGTCGGGGTTTGTTTAGATAAAAAACCAGATGAGAGGAGTTAGCTCGATTTTTTGGAGTAGTTTGAAGTGCCTTGCGAAGATATTCAGTGCTGCTATATTTGATTAATTCATGATATAAACTGTTGTTCTCTGTTAACGTTTTACTATTACCTAGTCTTCTCTCATCCCCATCCCAGACTAAGACGTTACCTCTTTTCCACAATCGCACCCATCGCGCCTTGAGTAATAACTCATCCAGTCCCACTGCACGCAACAAAGCAGAACGACTATCTTCGTTAGGTTTGTTCAAACGCTTGATTTTTTCCAGTTCGTCATAAGCATAAGTCAGCAAGCCCCGATTTGACATAAGGAGTTTTTCATCTTGACTAACAGTTAACCGAGAAAATGACGCAATGTCAGCACAAGGCCAAGAACCCCCAAAAACTTCAACTGCTGCGGGTAACAAGAAAGTGCCGCGCAGTTTACCTTCTATATTGTCGGTATAGATCCGATATGCTTTTTCATAATCGCCATCATCCCAGGCTTCATACAAAGACAGAACTCTATCTAGCTGTTCTACGGCCTCGAGTTGCTCAGCAGAGAATAAAGCATAAGGCATGGAAGGCGACAGCGGTTTTCCCATTGTCCCTTTGATCTCAGATATAAGCGTGCGTGCCGCCCTGAAGTGATACTGTTCATACAGTTGCCGCACCCGCTCCCAGTCACGCAGGTTAAATGCCTCATAGGGATTCTGCAGCTCACCAATGCGACAAGTAAAGCCAAATGGACGGCGCTCCTTGGGGTGATATTCGTCGAAGTCGACATACGAGATCCGAATCCCAGCATACGCAGCAAAAAGAAACGCGCCAGCATCCATGCTCTTTTTACCGCCGGTGATATCCACTACCACATCCTTCCGTTCACGTTGATATGGCAAGGCGCATTGGCACAAAGCGCGAAAGACGTAATCAGGCTTATCAGCTAGATGCTTGTCTTGAGCGATAACTTCTAGCTGAATCTGGGGCGTTTCTGACAACATAGGGCTGAGATACTGTGTGATCCAACTTGCAATTTTTTCACCTCGTTCTTGCCCAGGTTCTGTATCTTCTTCAACAACATACTCGGTATGCAAGAGCAAAATCACATTTTTAGGCTCATAGACACTGATAGTCTGCAGTAATGGTTCCACTGAATACCCAACTAACAATACCAGTGTGTCACAGCCTAAATCAGTTCTCAGCATGTGATTTTCGGTAGCGTAATGCAATTCTTCTGGCAGTAGGCTTTTGATGTACCATGCTACGCGTTCGTCTTCGGAGGGTGACGTAGTGCTTGGGAGAATGTCATGCCAGTAGTCCAGTGTTTTCTCCCTAAGTTTCGTAATGTTCCACTTGCCGGGACGCCGCATCCACCAGCGGAGAGACTGTACTTCTGTCACTTGACCTCCCTTGGAGCTTGATCGGACAAAATCAGGAGGAAACCACTTGAAATGTGTGAGGGTTATGATATAATGCGAATGAAGAAACCTCACACAAACCTTCTATATTATAGATAGCTTCTGTTTTTTATGCAAGTCACAACACGATCTTTTTGTGTGTAGATCCCTTGTGCTTCTCGTTTCACACACGTCTGTCTGTCTTTCGTTCGGGTACGTTGCCTATGAGTTGTAGACACCTACAAGGGGCGAGACTACTGTTCATTTCGTTACCAGGAGTAGGCAATCATTCCGGGCCAAAGGAGGCTTGCATGAGCATGTGACGTTCCCACGCTAGGCATCGCTCTTTATGTCGCGCGATGCGGCAGCCGTTGGCAGAATCCGCCGACGGTATCCTAGACGCGGGAGGGATACAATGCTCAATGCACAGGTTGCGAAGTGGCAGGTTGCTCGGACGCAGGTTGCAGGCTCTGGCGTTGCGGATGAAATTCGCCGCACCTTGGAGACGCTGCAACGCCAAATCGGCGTGAACCCGGAGACGGCAGCGGAGCGCCGCGCAGTGGAAGCTATCACGGCGTTGGCGCTGCACCCCACACTGCTGGCGGCGCTGCAACAGCGGCGCGATCGGCGGGAGGCGATCCGCGATGTGGCGACGCGCTACGCTTTCGCAGCGCTGATGGAGGGCGGGAAGGCGCTCGGTGAGCTGGACGCGCTGTCACAGGCGTTGGTGCACCGCGCGCTGGACGTCATCGAGAAGCGCGCGCGACAGATCGAGCGCCGGCGCGGGGAGAATCCGCTGGACGTGGACCCTGGGCTGTTGCTGGGAATCTGCAAGAGTCTGAGTCACTACGATTGCCGCAAGCCGATGGGCGGGCACATTCAGTGGAAGCTCGAACACTACGAGAGCGCCGTCAGCCGCGTGATGCGCCAGATCAAGCATCTGGTGACGCGCCCGGAGGTGACGGAGGCCTTCGTGGACTTCGTGCTGGACGCGGCGGCGCCGGACGTGCTCAAGGCGCAGTGGTTGCAATTGGCGCGCGGGGGCGGCTTGACGGGGGTGGATTACGCGGAGACAATCCGCTTCTTCGCCCGCCCGGAGACGGCAGCCTTCGTTAAAGGATTCGCGGCGATGGTGCAGACGGCGCGCACACTCTACGCTGAGGTGGAGTACGTGGACGTCGTCTGGGGTGGCAAGCGTAAGCTGCCGGCCAAGCGCAGCCAGGGATACCTGGAAACCGCACTTTCCGAGCTGGAGCGCCCCAACGAGGTGTGGCTGGATGGGGGCAATGACGGTGAGGAGGATGAAGCTGCTGAGCACGCCGGGCGGCACGAGGTCATCACGGATACGGAGGAATTGCGCCAGCGAGAGGGCTGGTCCAACTTGCTGCACCGGGAGCCGTTCGAGGTGTGGATCACGCGACAGGCGTTGGAGGCGCGTCCCGATGACATGCTCTGGCAGGCTGGTGGGTGGCTGTACCTTGAGGGACTGCAACCCGAGGCGGTGGCGGCGCAAGGGTTGGCTGACGCGAAGACGGTGGCCGCGGTCCAGGCGCGGGTGGCGACGCTACGCGCCGACTCCGACGTCTGGCAGGCGTGGATGGCGACGATGCTGTAGCCATCCACGATCTGAACCGGTGACACGCAACGCCGGAGATAGGTTCAATGCCTGTCTCCGGCGACATCTCATTTAGGCGAACATTCTGATCAGGCGCGTCGCACTTCAGAAAGTGCAACGTACCGCAGGAGGAGGAACGATGGACGAGCATCCCGACTTCTATGACAGGCTACTGCAACGGCATCTCGATGCCGATCCGACACTGACGTACCGGGAACACCGCGAGCTAGACCTGCATCTTTTGATCTGCCCGCGCTGCAACTACCACTATGCGGCGCGTATGGCGGGGGAACCGTTGGCGGCGCAACTGGGGGCGCGTTTGCGCACAATGTTGACCGCCGAGACGGTGATGCCATATTTGGAGGAGATGGCAGCAGCACTGCACGCGCAGCGGCCACTGAGTGGGTTTCAACGCTTCTTGTGGGATTTCATCCGCGAGGATCGCCGGGTGTTGGGGCGGTTCAGGGTGGTTGAGGCGATGATGGCGAGGCGTGAAAACAAGGGCGAGCACGGTCGGAGACCGGCCCGAGCGAAGAGAACAGTGAAAAACCGGGATTTTTGAAGTTCAAAATCCTATATGGTGTCATTTGTCACCTCAAAGGGGTAGTGTAGACTACCCACTAACCAATTTATGACGAGGTGAACACAATGAACACAGGTGAAATTGCACGTTTACAAG
>DAOUAQ010000282.1:0-17999 GCA_034433375.1 Anaerolineae bacterium
AGCGAATCCAGAACAGGGCGTAGTGCCGGGAGCAAGTGGCGTTGACGCGCCAACAATAATAACCCGACTGTGCCGAGCACATGCAAATTATACGATTGCGCCAGGCGGCGCGCTGCCAAATCGTCAAGTAGCACGTACTCTGGGGTTATTTCTAGCGCCAGCGCAATGGCTTCACTTTCGCCCATACCCAGGCGCGCCGCCAGAATCTGACGTGAGAGTGGTTGTGATAGAGGACGCTCGACTATCCAGGCGGGTACCGGGCGCGAGCCAAAAACTTCGCGCCGCACCGCCGGGGGAATATGCAGCACAGGGCAAAGTTGGGGCAGCAAATCCAGGCGGTGTAAACGTTCGAACGCGATGAGCGGGCTGGCGTTGGCGATGAAGCGTGGGGCTGTCATAGCAGGGTTTGGACCAGGGCTGCTTCAGCCGCCATTTCTTCCGCCGACATATCCAGAAAGGGAATCCCCAGGCGGGAAGCGTAGCGAATGAACTCAAACCGCTCCATCCCTAACAAGTGCGCCGCCTTGCCGCCGGAGATAACATGCCGCCGGTACAGTTCCACCACGGCCAATTCTTTGATAAAACTGTCCAGCGAACGGTCGGATAGCGGGCGCAACACATTCACCCATTCGCCGCTTAGTTCAAACTGCATTGTATTTGTCATACGCACCTAGCCAACATTCGGGCATCAAGGGATGTGATTTATCCTCATTAGAGTTGTTCCTTAATAAGCCAGAGAAAAATTCCATAAGCCAGCACAGATGCCAATGACGTCATCATCGAAGTTTTCCTTGTGATTACGAAAACGATGTGCCAGGATATTGTAGCGTTTGATGCCGCCAATGGCATTCTCGACGAAAATACGGATTTGGCTGATTGCCCGGTTGGCCGCAGTTTGCTCCGGTGTGAGTTGCGGCTCAGGATGAGCCTTGCTTTTGCGCGGTTTGCGTGTCGGGATGTTGATCTGGTCACCCGCATAGTCCGTGGCAATACCCAGGTAGCCCAGGTCTACCCACACCTGCAGGTCACCGAACCAGTCATCTTCAGGTGGTAATTCAGCTTTCAGCATGGCGTAATCGTGATTATGGCCAGTGAAGGTGCGCCCCACAAACAGAATGACCTTATCAACCGTGGAGATGATCGTGTTTTTCAGCGTATGGCGTTTTTTTTGCCGCTGTAATGCTCCCGCTGGGTGGTATCATCCTGCGGACGACGGTACGCGCGTTCCGTAGCGTCAATGATGATTTGTTCTACCCCCTGCAGGGCAGTTTTCAAATCTTCCGGCGTCGTAAATTCGCGATACGGCAGCATCTCCAGGCGCACCAAGGTCGCAGATAGCACCGCGGACAACTTGTACAGGTTGGTATGGGCTTTCGAGCGCGCCAGCTTGAATTGCGTGCCGAGTACATCAAAGGTAGGGTAGACCTTGTAGTAATACAGCACAAACAGCAATTTGTCCGCCAGTGTCGGCAGTTTGCCTTTGGCCCCACCGCCAGGCTGGCGTTGCCGGGTGCCGGCAGTCCGTTCGGTTTCATAGGCTTGTTGACGCTTCTCCTGGTAAACGGCGCTGAAGGTCTCGAGTAAGGTTTCGAACTGGCTGATGGATAAGCCTGTTAAGGAACGCATATAACGGTCATCACGAACATCTAGTACAGTGATCATCGGTAGACTTCTGAATTCTGTGGCGATGGCTGTAGTCTACCAAATTTTTAAAAAGGAACAACTCTAATTATCTGCGAAAATCAGCGTAAATCCGCGTACATTTTCAGAGAACTGCGTAAGTCCTATACAGATGGTGCAGAACACAAAACACGGTTAGATTTCAGTTTGTCACACTATGACGCAACGGGGCCACAATCCAATATAAGATGCTACGGTAAGATTATACAAGATAAGCGCGAAAAAGGCAAGCGCAGAAAAATTCAATCACACCATTTGCCATCCCCTATAAATATGCTATACATTGAGGCAAATCAGCCAGCAAGCACCGACAACAAAGGGGGACGCCATGAAATGCCCGTACTGTAGCTCCGAGGAAACCAAAGTCATTGATACGCGCGCCGATACGCAGGGCAACGTCCGCCGACGGCGCGAATGTGAGGACTGCGAGCGGCGGTTCAGTACCCTGGAACGGGCGATCCTCACGTCCCCGCTGGTCATCAAGCGCGACGGGCGGCGCGAAGAATTCGACGCGCACAAGCTGATTTCGGGATTGCGCATCGCGTGCGCGCGCCGTCCCATCTCTGCCGAAGACCTGGAGCGGATCGTCGAGCGCGTGGAGTACGCCATCCGCCAGACGGGGCGCGCCGAAGTGCCAAGCCACGTGATCGGCGACATCGTCATTGATGAGTTGCGGCAACGCGATGAGGTGGCCTATATCCGTTACGCCATCGTCTACCTGGGGTTGAGCGATTTGGAGGCCATCCGCAACGAAATCGAACGCCTGCGTACCAGCCGGCGCTAAAAAAGACGGGATAACAGCACAGGGCGGGATTGTGACCCGCCCTGTGTCGTTGTGTGAATGGCGGCCGTCAAGCAATCTTCACAATGCGGAATTCGATCTCGCCGGCTGGCGCTTGCACTGTGACTTTGTTGCCGACTTTACGCCCGATCAACGCTACACCCAAAGGCGATTCGTGCGAGATCTTGCCCTTCGTCGGATCGGCCTCCAGCGGGCCGACGATATGGTACGTCTCCTCATCATCGTAGCCTTCTTCTACCACCGTGACGTGACTGCCGAGTGTTGCCCGCCCATCGGTCGCAATAGGCTCTTCGATCACCACGGCGTTCCGTACAGCCAGCTCAAGCTCGCGGATACGGCCCTCAAGAAAGCCCTGTTCCTCTTTCGCCGTGATATAATCGGCGTTTTCGGATAGATCGCCCTGCTTGATGGCGACGCTTAACCGCTGCGCCAGCGCCACGCGCCGCACATTCACCAGCTCATCCAACTCCGCCTTGAGCTTTGCCAGACCTTCGGGTGTGACGTATACAGCTTTGTTTTCTACCATTTCAGTACCTCCCGTTACCTCCTCGTGTTATAAAAGTTTCGCGCATATAAAAAATCAGGCCCCCGGCCCTGCGTTTGTGACCGGGGGCCTGACAAAAGTGACCGTCAATCCGGCCTGACGACGAACGCGCTGCGCGGCAACGTCGTCAACGTTTGCGCGCCAGCGGATGTGACCACAACGTTATCTTCGATGCGCACGCCGCCCACGCCCTCCAGGTAGATGCCCGGTTCGACGGTGAACGTCATCCCCGGCATGAGCGTTTGGGTATTGCCGGCGACGATGTACGGCGGTTCGTGGGATTCCAGCCCCAATCCGTGCCCGGTGCGGTGCGTAAACTGCGAACCGTAGCCGGCCGCAGCAATGACAGCGCGCGCTGCCGCATCCACGTCCTGCGCCGCAACGCCAGGCGCAACCGCCGCGCGACCGGCTGCGTTGGCGCACAGCACGATCTCGTGAACGTCCGCCAGCGGCGCTGCTGGCTCGCCGAACACGACCATGCGCGTGAGGTCCGAGTCATAGCCATCCACTACCGCGCCCCAATCCACTACCACCCAATCGCCAGCCTGGAAAGGCCGGTGCGCCGGGTGCGCGTGCGGCATCGCGCCATTCGGCCCCGCGCAGACGATGGGCGCGAAAGCCAGCGCGTCGGCCCCGTTGGAAAGCAGCGCGGCGATCAAACGCGCAGCCGCCTCGCGCTCGGTCATGCCGACGCGAAGCTGCGGCAGCCACAACTCAAATGCGCGCTCGGCGACGGCAACCGCTCGCCGCATCGCGTCCAGTTCTACATCGCTCTTGACCATACGCAGTTCAGCAAACAGATCATCGGCAGGGGCCAACTCGGCGCCGGGCGCGTAACGTTGCAGAATGCGCGCTTCCAGCAGACGCATCCGCAGCGCCTCCACACCCAGACGCGCGTCAGCCAACTCCAACGTGGCGCACGCCTCGTGGAAGGCCAAAGCGTAGCCTTCCTCGTCGGTGTAGGTGAAAACCTCAAAGCCGGCAGAGGTGGCTTTCGACGCCTCGAACTCTGGGACGACCAGCGCTGGCGGCGCGTCCACGGGACACAACGCCACCACCGGGCGCTCGCTGATGAAGAATGAAAGCCCGGTGGCATACAACAGGTTCGGCCCCGGCATCAACACCAGCGCATCCAGCCCCTGACTTTCGGCCAACTGCGCCATCTGCTCAACGCGGTTGTGCATCATCCCCTCCAAATGTGATACAATGAATCAGTGTGATTGGTAATCAGTAACGAGTAACGAGTAACGAGTAACGAGTAACGAGTAACAAGTAACAAGTAACAAGTAACAAGTAACAAGTAACGAGTAACGAGTAACGAGTATCCAGTATCCAGCCCAGAGGAGCACTTATGATTATCCAGATACCGCTCGGTATGCTAGAAGCGAATTGCTATCTCGTCTACGACGAAAGCAGCGGAGACGGCGTGATTGTTGATCCCGGCGGAGATCCACAGCCGTTGCTGCGTGAGATCGAACGACGCCGCGTTACGGTCACGGCCATCTTCAACACCCACGGGCACTTCGATCACTGCGCCGGCAACGCCGACCTCGCTCATCTCAACGTCCCGCTCGCCATCCATCCTGCCGACCGCGCACTCCTCGCCGCGGGCGGCGGCGCGGCTTGGTTTGGGATTCCAGAGGTTCCTGCGCTACAGCCTGCCCTTGATCTCACCGGGGCGTTTGAACTCGCAGTGGGCAAGCTGCGCCTGCGCGTGATTGAAACACCGGGTCACACACCGGGCAGCGTATCGCTCTACATTGGCGAGGAAAACGCTCTGCTGACCGGCGACACTCTCTTCGCCGGCGGCATCGGGCGGACAGACCTGCCCGGCGGCGACCCACGCGCTTTGACAGAAAGCCTCGCCCGATTGCTCGCGCTGCCGCCCGACACTGTCATCTATCCGGGACACGGCCCGACGAGTACCCTGGCGCAAGAACGGCGCGCCAACCCCTGGCTCAAATGGATCGCTGCTCGTAAAACGTAAGCGTTCATCCAGCTTTCCGTTTTACGTTTTCCGTTTTACGTTTTATGCCTTACGCCCCTATCCCGTAATCAGGCGCAAGAGACCGAGTAAGCTCAAACCCAATTTGAGAGCATCACCCGCCGATGGAACGGGCAGTTGCTCCTTGCCGGCCGCATCAACTTTCACGTTACTGTTGAAGTACAGCCAGCCGCCCAACGCGCCGGCCAACGCGCCAATGACGCCCCCGATTAACAATGTCCGTGTCCGATAATTCACAGCGACCTCCTGGAAACAATTTTTTCAACCATTGCCGTCGTCATACGCGCCTGGGTATGGACGCGAATCAAAGGATCAACGACCGCCCTGGATGCCTTCACAACCTGGGCGTGCGCCTTTTGGGCATAAACCTGTCCGAGCTTCAGGTATTGCCGGACAAGTTTCTGGAGCCGGTACACGCCATAAGCCAATCCCGATATCAAGGCCAGCGGGATCAATGCAATCACCAACGCTTCTAAACTCAGAAAAATCAGTGCGATATCCCGTGCAGTCCCCATACCCCTCCTCTGAAAATAGTCCAAAGTCCAAAGTCGAAAGTCCAGAAAAACTTGGCGGCTTGGCGGTGAAAATTTTCATACCACCGTTGGTGAACCGCCGGTTAATGCTGAATTCTCCTAAAAATAGTCTCACAGTCGTTAGTCAAATCGTCCTGCGATCATTGTCATCATCGAGGCTGTACCGAAGGTTCGGTTACACACTCCTTCAGAATGAGCGAAGTAGCGAATCAACAAATCTCCAATCTCAAGTATACTCGGTTCGACAATACAAACAAGTCGCACAAGCAAAGGCCGGCCTGACTCATTGGACAAAAAGCCTAAATGCGTGTATTATCAATTCGGTAAATGCTGCGGGAGAAAAACTTATGCCACTGGTAGAAGAACTAGGGATTGATCTGGGCACCGTTAACGTGCTCGTTTATGTGCGCGGGCGGGGGATTGTGCTGCAAGAGCCATCGGTCGTCGCGCAGCAAATAGACAACGGAGAAGTGGTCGCCGTCGGCGAAGAAGCGCGGGCGATGATGGGCCGCGCGCCAGAAACCATCCAGGTGCGGCGTCCATTGCGCGACGGCGTTATTGCGGACTATCGCATCACCCAAAAGATGCTTTTTTACTTCGTCAACCGCGCCATCGGTAAGACGCGACTGTTTAAGCCGCGCGTTTTCGTCACCGTACCGTTTGGCGTTACCCAGGTAGAAAGCCGCGCCGTGCGCGAGGCGACGTTGGAAGCCGGCGCGAGCCGCGCGTACCTGATCCCCGAACCTCTGGCGGGCGCGATTGGCGCGGGACTGCCGATCCACACGCCCGGCGGACACATGGTTGTAGACCTGGGCGGCGGCGCGAGCGAGGCAGCGGTGCTGTCCGTCTACGGCGTCGTCACGTCGGCGGCGGTCCGCGTGGGCGGGGTGCGAATGGACGAGGCGATTGTCGCTTACGTGCGGCGTAAGTACAACCTGATGCTCGGTATGCCGAGCGCCGAAGAAGCCAAAATCCGCATCGGCTCTGCCGTTCCCACTGAAGACAGTATGCGCATGGAAGTGCAAGGGCGCGACCAGGTGACCGGGCTGCCACGCAGCGTCGAAATCACCACCGACGACGTCGCCGAGGCGCTGGAAGAACCGATTGCGCTCATCATCAACATGGTCAAGTCGGTGTTGGAGCGCACGCCGCCCGAGCTGGCCTCCGACATCATTGACCGGGGTATGACGATGATCGGCGGCGGGTCGCTGTTGCGCAACATTGACCAACTGCTCACCCAAGAGACCGGGGTGCCGGTCTACGTCGCCGACGCGCCGATGGCGTGCGTGGCGGTTGGCGCGGGCAAAGCCCACGCGCTCCTCCCCTATCTGCAACGCACACTCTCCAAACTATAAGCAGCGATTAGCGGTCCGCTATCAGCCTTCAACCCCATCTGTGACACACTCGTAACCTCGCCTCCGGGGTGTTTGAGTGCGCTTTTCGCGCGAATTCATGCAACCTTTGAGCTGCCTTTATGGTATAATGACCGGGGTCAAAATTGACCCTGGTCATATATGTCCTGACCGCGACCTTTCCGGAAGCCGACCCATGTCCAGCCCAGCTTCCGGGAAGGTAGACACGGGAAGTTATATTTTTACGGATCCTTAGTGGAGGGGCGCTCCTATGAAGAAAGTTTTAACGTGGATCATTATCCTGGCGCTGATCGGCGGAGGCGTCGCCGCCTATTTTTGGTGGCGCAACGATCAGGCCACAAAGGCGCAAAGCCAAAGCATCCTGCGCACAGGACAGGTCACGCGCGGCGATCTGACCATCTCGGTGGTTGCCAGCGGCAACGTCGTGGTCAAAAACAAACTTGACGTGCGCTTCGACAGCGCCGGCGTCGTCGAGCGCGTGTATGTCCGCGTCAACCAACGGGTGCGGGCCGGCGAGGAACTGGCGCGGCTCTCGACGGCAGACCTGGAGCGCGCCGTGCAGCAGGCAGAGATCACCCGCGAACAAGCGACGCTCAATCGTGACATTCTCCTCAAACCGACCGCCGGCGAGGATGTAGAACTGGCGCGGCTGAGCGTGCAAAGCGCCGCGCAGGCCCTCGAAGCAACCCGCCTCGGTAAGCAGACGGCGCAGATTGACGCCGACGCGATGATCGTACAGGCGCAGCGCGCCCGCGAAAACGCCTTCAAGGACTACCGCGCCCGCGAAGGGACAAACGCCGAGGAAAGCGCGCGCATCAAATACGAAAACACCGCAGAACAAGAGCGCATCGCCAAAATCAACGCCGAAGTGACCGTCGAACAGGCGCAGGCCCAATGGCTGACGGCCTACACCCGCTACCAGCAAGCAGTCGAAAGCCTGCGCAAGCTGGAACAAGGCCCCGACGAACAGCAAATCCGCCAGGCTGAACTGCAAATCGAACAGGCGCAACTGAATCTGGAGCAGGCGCAAGCGCGTTTGGCCGATGCGCGGCTGACCGCCCCCTTCGCGGGACTGATCGCGGTGGTGAACGTGCAGGAGAACCTCCAGGCGCTCCCCGGTGTGACGGCATTCACCCTCGTGGACGATTCGCAGTTCTACGTGGATGTGACGGTGGATGAGATTGACATCGGCAAAGTCCGCGTCGGGCAAGCGGCAGATGTCACCCTGGACGCCTATCCGCAAGACACGCTGGCGGGCGAAGTCGAGAGCATCGCGCCGGCGGCGCTCAACGTGGGGGGCATTATCTCCTACAAGTTGCGGGTGCGTCTCACAGACACGCGCGTTGTGAACATCCGCGACGGGATGACCGCCAGTATCGTCATCTACACCGACCACGTCGTGGATATCCTGCTCGCGCCCAACTGGGCAGTGCGCACCGATCAATCCAGCGGCGAGACGGTGCTCTACTGCACTGTGCTGCGCGCCGACGGGCTGCCGGAGCGCCGCACGATCACCCGAGGCCGGTATAACGAGACGTTTACCGAGATACTTTCCGGCCTCAACGAGGGTGACACGGTTGTGCTTATCGCCGAAGAACGCGCGCTGCTCGATTTTTCGGCGTTCGGCCAGTAACGGCCAAGGAGTGACGTATGAAAAAGATCATCACGTGGATCATCATTCTGGCGCTCATCGCCGCCAGTGTGGGCGGCGTGCTCTGGTGGCGCAACCGGCAGGCGCAAGCGCACAGTGCGGCCAGCGACGTTCTGCGCACCGGGCAGGTCGAACGTGGGCAATTGGTCATCACCGTACCGGCAAGCGGCAATGTGGCCGTCAACCAGAGGGCGAATTTGAGCTTCAAATTGGCAGGGGACGTGGCGGCGGTCCATGTTGCGGTCAGCGATCACGTCAAGGCCGGACAGGAGTTAGCCCGCCTGGACTCGACTAACCTGGAACGCGCCATCCGGCAGGCCGAGATCGCGCTCGATCAAGCCCGCGTCAACCTGGCGCAACTGCAAAAACCCATCCGCGAAGAAGACATCCGGCTGGCCGAGTTGGCGATTCAGAACGCGGGCCAATCGCTCGAAGTCGCGCGTGTCAGCAAGGAGGCGGCAGAAGCGCAGGCCAATTTGAGCATCCGGCTGGCGCAAGACATGGCCGATAAAACCGAAGAAGCCTACGAGAATATCATCGAAAGGCTCGACCAATACGGCCAGCCGCGCGCTTACGCCGCCGGCGCGACCGTCGCGTATCTGGAAGCCGATGGCAATGTCGGCATCACTCGCCTCAAGGCCGAATATCAACTTCAGCAAATCCGCAGCCAGTGGGCCGCGGCCTACCAGGCTTACCAACAGGCGCAGCAAAATCTCAAAAAGTTGCAGGCCGGCCCCGACGCAGACCGCATCCGGCAAGTCGAACTACAAATCGAGCAGGCGCAGTTGACGCTGACGCAGGCGCAAGAAAGCCTGACCCATGCCGCACTCAGCGCCCCCTTTGATGGCGTCGTTGCGGCGGTCAATATCCAGGCAGGCGCGCCTTCCCCCACCAACTTGCCGGCAGTCACGTTGTTGGACGACGCGCAGCTATACATTGAGGCCAACGTTGATGAAATTGACATCGGCAAAATCGTCGTCGGACAACCGGTCAGCGTCGCGCTGGACGCGGATCCGCAAGCCGCGCTGGCCGGAACGGTTGAGCGTATCGCGGCGACATCCACCAACGTCGGCGGCGTCATCGCCTACAAGCTGCGCGTGTTGTTGACGGACACCGGCGGGGCCTTGATCCTGGACGGGATGACGGTCAGCGTCCTCATCCAAACCGACGTGATCACGGATGTTCTCATCGTCCCCAACTGGGCTATTCGCACCGACCAGACGAACAACGAGACTTACGTGTATCGCCTCGCAAACGGCGTCCCCGTGCGCACGCCCATCACCACCGGCGAGCGCAGTGACACACACACGGTCATCACCGGCGGACTGGCAGAGGGCGATACGGTGGCCCTGGTGACGGAACAACGCAGCCTCTTCGATATGCAGGGGCCGCCGTCAATGGGACGCTAGGAGGGTTGCATGGACAGGCGTAAAACTGTCATTTGGATTGATAATATGCACAAGGTCTACAAAATGGGCGAGAATGAAGTTCACGCCCTGCGCGGCGTTTCGTTGGGCATTTTTCAGGGGGAGATTGTGGCGATTATGGGGCCTTCCGGTTCGGGGAAATCCACCCTGATGAACATCCTGGGCTGTCTCGACCAGCCGACGTGGGGACAGTACACGCTTGACGGCAAAGATGTGAGCGCGATGAGCGACGATGATTTGGCTGAGGTGCGCAACCGGAAAGTGGGGTTCGTCTTCCAGAGCTTCAATCTGCTCCCGCGCACGACGGCGCTGGATAATGTCGTCCTGCCGCTCGTCTATGCCGGAACCGGCCTGCGCGAACGCCGCACGCGCGCCAGGAAAGTGCTCGAAGCCGTGGGGTTGGGAGAACGGATGCACCACACGCCCAACGAGTTGTCCGGCGGACAGCAGCAGCGGGTCGCCATCGCCCGCGCGCTGGTCAACGAACCGGCCATCATCCTCGCCGACGAGCCGACCGGCAACCTCGACAGCACCTCCGGGCAAGAAGTGATGCACATTCTCCAGCAGCTCAACCGCGAGCGCGGCATCACCATCATCCTGGTCACACACGACCCGCACATCGGCCACCACGCGCAGCGCATCATCCATCTATTTGATGGGAAAGTCCTCAATGAGGAAATCGTCGCCGAGCCGATCCAGGCGCGAAACGTACCCGACGACGCGCCGGTCCCTGCCGCGTATGGCGATCCGGCTTACGCCGAGGAGGTGGCCGCATGAAGTTCTGGGAAAGCGTCCGCCTGGCCGTCAAGGCGCTCACCGCCAACAAGATGCGCGCGGCGCTGACGATGCTCGGCATTATCATCGGCGTCGGCGCGGTCATCACGCTGATGTCGGCCGGCGAGGGTGTGCAGGCGTACATCACCAAGCAGTTCCAATCCATCGGCAGCAACCTGTTCTTCGTCATCCCCGGCTCGTTCGATCAGGAGTTGAAGCGTCCGGCGTATCTGACGTTGAAGGATGCCGAAGCTTTGCGCAATGTGGCCGAAGCGCCGCACGTGTTGCGTGTGGCGCCGCTCCTGCAGGGCAGCGCGCGGATTACGACGCCAGGGAAAGACAAAATCGTGGATGTGAACGGCGTCACCGACGATTACGCCGCCGTGCGCGATTGGGCGACCCGTACCGGAACCTTCATCACCCCGGCGGATAACCAGGGACAGGCGCGCATCGCTGTCTTGGGGAAAAAGACCGCCGATTATTTCTTCCCTGAATCGCCCGACCCAAGCGGCGAAGTCATCCGCATCAACGGCGTGCCATTTCGCGTCGGCGGCGTGATGGAGGAGCGCGGCGGGAGCAATTTCCGCAGCGAGGATGAGGTGATCTTCATCCCGCTGAACACGGCGCTCAGCCGCATCTTCCCGCGCCGCACCAACACAGGCGAACCGCGTCTCACGTTTATCTACGTTCAGGCCGTCGCCGAGGATCGTATGAATGCGGCGATTGAGGAAGTCGCGCAGATTTTGCGGCAGCGGCATCGCATCGCGCCCGGCGAACCGGACGATTTCACGGCGATCAGCCAGTCGGAGATTATCGGAACTTTCCAACAGATCACCGGGGTACTCACCGTTTTCCTCGGCGCGATTGCGGGCATCAGCTTGCTCGTCGGCGGGATCGGCATTATGAACATTATGCTTGTCTCTGTAACCGAGCGCACCCGCGAGATCGGCCTACGCAAGGCGGTCGGCGCGCGCAAGCGCGACATTCTCGCGCAATTTCTCACGGAGGCCGTCATGCTCTCGTTGATCGGCGGGATCATCGGGATTCTGCTCGGTGCGAGCGGGGCAGCGATTGTCTCATACCTGCTGCGCAACGAGGGATTCCGCGCTATCATCACCGTCAATGCAGTCCTGCTGGCGACTTTGTTCTCTGCCGGCGTCGGGCTGTTTTTTGGCATCTACCCGGCGCAGCGCGCTTCGGCGCTCAATCCCATTGACGCGCTGCGTTACGAATAGTCATTTAGACCTGACAGGTTTGAGAAAACCTGTCAGGTCGCGTGTAAAGTCACCCTCGTGACGTGTCCTTCTGGTCAGCCTGTCAAAGTACGTTATAATAGACAGTAATTCACCTGACGAGGATACGCCGATGCAAACAACACAAACCTTTGCTCAGCTTTACGCGACACTCGAAAAACAGCAACGCCAACTTGAAGCGCTACGCAGCGTAGGATTGCGCGTCAGTCGCAGTCTCGATTTTGAGTGGATTATTCAACAGGCGGTCGAAGAAGTCTGCAATGCGCTAGGGGTCGAAGCGGCTGCTATCAGCATCGTTGACCCAGAACGCGACGAACTGGTGATTCGCGCCCAACGGGGCTTGAAGTCATTCGCCCACGAGCCGGTTCACCTCCCCAAAGGCGTCGGCTTGGCGTGGGAAACCCTTCTGCACAGAGAAACCATCATCATCAACTCGTGGGAGAACGAGCCGCGCCTGGCGACACCGGCGTTCCTGGAAGAACACATCCGCACCACCATTCTGGTACCGATGTTCTCCAACGGCGATCCGGTGGGCGTGTTAAGCGCGATGACGCGCGAGAATCACTCTTTCACGCCTGACGAACAAACTTTGCTGACCGGCATCGCCGATCAGGTAGCGATTGCGCTGCTCAACGCGCGTCTTTACGAACAAACGCGCTGTCAATCCCAGGAGCGCGCCTTTCTTTTCGACCTGGCCACCACCATCGCGCCGCTAAAAAACATTGACCAAATCGCCCATCAGGTACTAGAGCTGACACTTCACTACATTGACTGGCCGGTAGGTGTGCTGCTCATCGAAGACAGTGAAAGCAATGCATTGGTTCCCCAGGCTCAAGTAGGCTATACTAGCGCGCTTGAGGCGCTCATCGCCCGCACCGAGAGCATCGCACGACAGGGAAACAGCCGCCTGACTTTGACCGGCGACGACCCGACGCACGTTCTAGGGACGATGATGCACATACCGCTTCAGACGCGCCAGCACATTCTCGGATGGCTGGCTCTAGGAACACAGGAGACGGTCGAAGTTTCCAAACATACCGCCGAAACTTTCAGTGCAGCAGGCAGCTACCTCGGCGTCGCGCTGGAAAACATCCAGCTTTACCGGAAGATGATCGAGCGGGAGCGAAGCAGCGGCATCCTCTACGCCCTGGGGCGCACGATGTCCGGTCACAACATCCTCCAAATGCTCCAGCAGATGCTGGAAGAGTTGAGCAAAGGTATTCCACACGAAGCTGCCGGGATTGTTATAACCGATCAGGCGCTTCAGGTTTTGCGTTATCATCGAAAAATATCCCCGGAACAACGCACCGCCATCGCGGCGCGCCTGTATGCCTTCCTTGAAGCGCCGGAGGATTTCGGCGCGACCCTGACGCCGGAGAATTGCATTGACCTTCAAACTGACGAAGAGCCGGTGAAGCCAGAGCGGCCGTTGGTGTATCTGGAAGCGCCGATTATCCAGGAAGAACGCACGATAGGGGGAATTCTCCTGGCAAGGCCGCACCCTTTCGCCGCGCACGAACAACAACTGCTCTTCACCGTCGCCTACCAGTTGGGCAAAGCCATTGCGGCGACGCGACTTTTCCATCAGGCGCAAGAACAAGCGAGCCAACTTCAGGAGGTCAACCGTTTGCTCAAAGAGCAGGAGATACAATGCGTCAGCACCTTCGATGACATTGCCCGCGAGATGCACAATCCAGTTACCTTTATGCAAAGTTATCCCGAACTGCTCCTGGATGGCGCGCTTGGCCCGCTCAACGAGGCGCAAAATCAGGCGCTCACCAGCATCCAGCAACAAGCGGAGCTTCTGGCGCGCCTGGTGCGTGACCTGGGCGCGATGAAAGTCGCTGATCCCAGGAAATTGCGATACCAGCAAATCGCTATCACCACCATACTCCACAAAGCCCTTGAAGCTGTGCAACCCGCCATCCACAAGAAGCAGATCACGCTCGACGCGATCATTGACGCCGATCTCCCCACCGTGAAAATTGATCCGGAGCAGATTTCACAGGTTATAGAGCGATTACTGAACAACGCCATTCGCTTCACGCCGGCCGCAGGGGTAGTCCGTCTGTCGGCCAAACGGGAAAGCGAACCCACCGTTCGCATCGCTGTGACCGATGCCGGCCCAGATATTCCTGAGAACGAGCTTGATCTCTTGTTCAAACGGCTCTATCACGGGAAATTGGAACGGACTTATCCTGGTATGGGGATTGAGTTGGCGTTGGCGCAGCGCATCGTGGAGAGCCACGGCGGTACCATCGGCGTCGAAAGCGATGAGACGGCAGGCAACACGTTTTATATCACCCTTCCCGTACAGCTTGAGGCCGGGAGTCTACCCGCAGAAACAACACCCTGACGTTGGAGTGCGAAAGTGACCATCACCGACACGGAGGAGCTGCTCGCGCGGCGAAAACGCCTGCGAGTCTCTGACCATGCCCTGCGTGAAGCCCACAAGGAGGGTCTGCGGGGCAAAGACATCCTCTATGCGATTTTCAACGGTCAGATCATCGAACACTACCCCGAACGTGGCCGCGTGTTGATTGCCGGGCCGGTTGTCGAGCACCCCCTGCCCGTCCACGTGGTATGCGATTACGCGGATACCGCCGAGATTGTCGCTGTGACCGTCTATATCCCCAATCGCCCCCGCTGGATCACCGACCAGGTCAGGGGGTTGATGGCTCATTCCCTGTCCCCAGCATAGGTGCGGGCTATGCGCATCCAACCTGCCACACAGCCTGGGACGAAAGCACGGCGTCACCGGCTCACCCACATGCTCCGTTTACTCGCGTTTGGCCTCGTCGTGACCTTTCTGATGCTCGGCATAGGCTACGAAGTCCTCATGATTGCGGTTATGACACGCCCGGTCCCCGGCGTTATCTGCTGCGCCACGCCTGCCGATTGGGGCTACAAATATGAAAGTGTCTCGTTCACCAGCGCCGACGACATTCAACTGTCGGGATGGCACATTCCGACACAAAATGGCGCAACCGTCATCCTGCTCCACGGCTACAACGCGCACCGAATGGGAATGGCCTGGCACGCCCAGGTGCTGGCGCGCCACGGCTACGGCGTCCTGCTGTACGACCTGCGCGCGCACGGTGCAAGCACGGGGGACATACGCTCGTTCGGCTGGGCCGATGTCCGCGACGTTAACGCCGCCGTAGACTTTCTCGCCGCCCAGGCTGATGTGGACCCCGCGCGCATCGGCATCCTGGGCTTCTCAATGGGCGGACAGATCGCGTTGCGCGCAGCGGCGCAAAATGGACGCCTGCGCGCTGTCATCGCCGACGATCCAAGCTTTGGCAATACCCGCGATGCGGGCCAACCACGCACACTCGAAGGTTACGTCGTCCATGCCAGCCGGTGGATTCTGTTTCAGGGGATTGCGCTGCGCAGCGGCGTCAAGCCGCCTATGCCTGTCATGGATGTGGTTGGCGAGATTGCGCCGCGTCCGCTGCTCATCATCTCTTCTGACCCAGGGGAAGACAACGCTTTCAGACGTTATTATGATTACGCGAAAGAGCCACGGACTCTATGGGTGATCCCCAATTCCTGGCACGGCGGAAATTGGTCCGTCGCCCCAGAAGCCTATGCGCAAACGATGATCGCGTTCTTCGATCAGTCGCTATTGGATACTCCGTGACGCCCGTCGAAAGTCTTCTCGAATTCAGCGATCACGCGCATTTCTTAATCCGCAGCGCAATGTAGGACCTGGCCGGCAGCGGAACGCGACACTTGCCGGAGAACGTGCCTGCCAACGGCGTGATCGTCATCTCCCAGGTATCAATCACCTCGATGGTATAGGCCGCATCCTCAGGCAGCGTGATGTCCTTGTAGGCGGGACGGTTGATGCCGAAGTAGATCAGGCGATAGGTGTCATTCGGGTTGGTGGATTGGTTCAAATCCCAATGACCGCCGCGCGGATCAATGGCCGGGCCGGCTTCCATAATCCGCCGCAGGAAGGCAATGCGCGCCGGGCTGTCGCCGTGGAGCACCCCACCCTTCGACCACCAGAGGATGTCGTCGGGGTGCAGGTACGTTTCGCCGTGGCCCACGTAGCCGCCGCGCGAGAAGCCTTCCCAGAAGCGATGTACCATCTCCTGCGCGGTGATGTTGCCCCAATTGTGTGGGATGTTACCTTCGTAGCAGCACTCGTCCACCACGATCGGCTTTTTGTACAATTCGCGCCAGTGTCCCACCTGGTTGAGTTCCGAACGTTGGATGCTGCAATGCGTGACCCAGGGCTTGTTGTGATCGTAGAACACGCGGCAGTTGTGAACGGAGCGCAAGTGCTGGTAGGGGTCGCTTTCCTGGACGATCTGGAAGAAGCGATCCCAGTCCCGCTCGGTTTTGGCCTCCATCAGATCGAACTCGTTCGCCATAGACCACCAGACGTTACGGTAGGCCGCCAGCCGCGCGACGACGTAGCGCAGATAGCGGTCGTCTACTTCAGCGGGCATCGTGCTATAGCCCCAGCGGTCGTAGGGGTGGAAGAGGATGATGTCGGCCTCGATGCCCAGGTCACGCAGGTTGCCGACGCGCTGTTCCAGGTGACGGAAGAAGGCCGGGTTGAAGCGGGTGAAGTCCCACGTTCCAGCGGCGTTTTTCTCAAAGGCGTGATAGGGCGGCTCGTTTTGGTTGAAGGTGTAGTGCTTGGGGAACACACACATGCGTAGTTTGTTGAACGGCGCGGTCTTGAGTGTTTCCAACGTCCGCGTCTCAAGCTCATCGCCCTGATGATTCCATACGTAACACGTCGTACCGACCGAAAAGTGCGGCGTGCCGTCCTCATAGGCGAAATGATACGTATTCCGCACCCGCACCGGCCCGTGATTGCCTGCCGATGCTGGCGTACATTCGAACATCCCGGTCTTGCCATCCAGCGCGGTAACGTTGCTGCGCGTCGTGAACGTCCACGCGCCGACCGTGTCCGGCATAAAGCGAACTTTGTAGACGCCATCGCCGTCGTAGAAGCCGTCGACGTCAATGACGCGATGTTTGTAAGCAAAGCGTGCCCCGAAGGTCACATCTATGAATGGATTACCTTCCGTCGGGCCGTCCAACGTCACCTCGAAAATGTCCCAACGTTCTGCGAATTGCTGCATTGTGTTCCTCCATCAACGTGATTTCGCGCTTCAATGTAACGCGATGTGATAAAAAGGTCAAATGATGATAAAGCCATCCATACATACACTTCTTGCGCGAGATGAGAGTCATGATACACTGAAGCCAGAAACAGATAAAATTACGGTTCGGCAAAAGGACAGAGTAAGATTGTAAAGAAAGTATGGAGATCAAACTATGCATACGACAGTAGACTATCGGCAGCAACTATTGAAAGAGATTGATACGCTACCGCCGCGCGCGCTAGAGAAAATCTATCAAATGGTGGTTTTCCTCAAAGAAGAATTCATAGAACCTGACGAGGCGCGGTACAACACACCCTCCTGGATCCAGGCCGAGCAGGCCGCCACAACAGCTTATGCTCAAGGAAAAGTATCCCGCTTCAACTCTGTGCGTGAACTAGCCGAATATATCGAGTCTGATGAAGCGCCATCAGAAAAATAGCAATGGAACTGGTCACATCACCCCAATTCGATAAAAGCCTGAGGCGGCTCGACAGGAAAACCAGAGAACTGGTTTATCGAAAACTCGAGGTGTTTCTCCAGAACAAGCAACACCCCTCTCTGCGTTACAAGACTGTCCAGGCGCTAAGACACCTACAGCCGCCGGTTAAAGAGATCTCCGTCACAATGAGCATCCGCATCACCCTGCAAGAATTCCAGGATCACATATACTTGCGCAATATCGGCGGACACGAGATCTTACCTTGATCCACAAAACAAAAAGGGCGACGCCGAAACTGCGTCGCCCGTCATTTTAGAATGTCCGGCCTTTGACCCAGACCTACAACTTCACCGCCGTAGACTTCGACATCGCCAACACCTCGTCGGCGG
>DAOUAQ010000283.1:0-15988 GCA_034433375.1 Anaerolineae bacterium
TGGACGAACGATCTGCCCACGCGCAACCAGTTGTGGGCGTTCAAGGCCGCCCTGGCCGCCGAGCGCGAGGTGGACGCCGGCATCTACGAGATTCTGCGGTTCCTCTCCCACTACATGAAGCCGATGGATGCGCTGCGCACCGCCGTCTCGGCGCTGGCCTCCGACAATCCCGGCGAGGACAACACCAGCCCCGAATCGCGCCTGGCCAAGGCGATCTACCTGACGGCCAAGTTCCCCACACTCGTCGCCTACTACTGCCGTGAGTCGCAGGGGAAAATGTGGGTACATCCCGATCCCAAACTCGACCACGCGGCAAACTTCCTCTATATGATGCACGGCAAACGGCCTACCCCAACCGAAGCGCGGGCGATGGATCTGACGATGCTGCTGATGGTGGAACATGGTTTCAACGCATCAACATTTGCCGCGCGCGTGACGGCCTCGACGCTCTCCGATATGGGGGCGGCGATCACGTCGGCGATGGGCACGCTCAAAGGGCCGCTGCACGGCGGCGCCAATCAGGGCGCGCTGGAGATGCTCTTTGAGATTGGGACGCTGGACAACGTCGAGCCGTACATTGACGCGGCGCTGGCGGCCAAGAAACGCATTCTGGGCTTCGGGCATCGCATCTACCGCAAGGCGGGGGATTCGCGCGTGCCGTTCATTAAGGACATGCTCTACCGGCTGTGCGCCCAATCAGGCGATTTTCATCTGTACGAGTTAGCGGATAAGGTCGCGCAAACGGTGTGGGAGCGCAAGCGGCTGTTCGCCAACGTGGATTTCTACCTGGCGCCGATGCTGCACATGCTCGGCATCCCGGTGGATCTGCTCACGCCGTTCTTCGCCATGTGCCGCATCGCCGGTTGGACGGCGCACGTGATGGAACAGTACGCCAATAACCGCCTGATCCGGCCCGGTTCATTGTACGTCGGCCCCGTGGCGCGGCCTTACATCCCGCTCGAACAACGTGAAGGCGCTATTGTGCCCTGCTTTTAGACTATGACGATGGTGTTATACTTTCATCCATGAATGCCAGCAACCACGTTCATAAACGAATCGTTATCAAAGTTGGCACCAGTGTTTTGACCGGCGGGACCCGCAACCTGAGCCTGCCGCACATGGTCGAACTGGTGCGACAGTGCGCTGCGTTGCACCATCAAGGCCATGAAATCATCGTCTGCACGTCGGGCGCGGTCGCCGTGGGGCGGGCGCGGCTCGGTTTTCCCGAGCTGCCGGCCACGGTCGCCAACAAACAGATGCTCGCCGCCGTGGGGCAGAGCCGCCTGATGCTCACCTGGGAGCGCTTCTTCGAGATTTACAGCATTCACATCGGCCAAATCCTGCTCACCTACGGCGATGTGGAAAGTCGCCACCGCTTCCTCAACGCCCAGGACACGCTAAACACACTCCTTGAACACTGCATCATCCCGGTCATCAACGAAAATGACGCCGTCGCCACCGACGAAATCAAGATCGGCGACAACGACAACCTCTCGGCGCTCGTAGCGATTTTGGCGAACGCCGACCTGCTGATTATGCTCACCGATCAGCCGGGGTTGTTCACCGCCGACCCGCGCGAAAACCCCGACGCGCAGCTCATCCACGAAGTTGACGTGATTGACGAAAACCTGCTCGCGCTGGCGGGCGGCAGTCGCAGCGGGCTGGGCGTGGGCGGGATGACGACGAAGTTGCAGGCCGCCGCCGTCGCCCGGCGGGCTGGCGTGGACGCGGTGATCGCGGCGGGGACGGAGCCGGACGTGCTGACGCGCGTCGTCGGTGGGGAGATGGTGGGCACGCACTTTGCGGCGCTGGAGACGCCGCCGGAGAACCGCAAACGCTGGATTCTGGCCGGCGTCACCCACACCGGCAACCTCGTCGTGGACAAGGGTGCGGCGACTGCGTTGAGCCGGCGTGGGAGCAGCCTGCTCCCGGCGGGCATTATCACCGTCAACGGCAACTTCGACCGGGGCGACACCGTCTCCATTCTCAAAGAAGACGGCGGCGAAATCGCGCGCGGCATCATCCGCTACACCAGCGACGACCTGCGGCAAATCAAGGGCTGTCACTCCGACCACATCGCCGAGCGCCTGGGCTACACGTATGGCGCGGTGGCGGTGCATCGTAACGACATGATCGTCTTGTAGTCGCGTAGTCGGCAGTCGCATAGTTAGTACAGATTGACGCTTGCGCACTCAACCTTCAATAGTACACGGATGTACTCGGATTTTACGGATAAAACCAAGGAAAAAATCCGAGTGCTTCGTGGCAATCCGCGTCCAAAAATCTTGAAACTGGAACAGGTAGCAACTCGAGCTAACTGTTAGACTATTTGACTATTGGACTGCTTGACTGAAATGCGAGGACCTATGAGTGAACTGCATGTAGACTTAAACGCGATGGGCCGCGCGGCAAAGGCGGCGAGCCGGGAAGTGGCGTTATTGACGACGGCGCAGAAGAACGCGGCGCTGCTGGCGATTGCGGACGAATTGGAAGCGCAGGCGGCGATGGTGTTGGCGCAGAACGCGCTCGACATCGAGGATGCGCGGGCAAAGGGCGTGAGTGACGCGCTGCTGGATCGTCTGCTACTGACGGAAGCGCGCGTGGCTGGATTGGCGGCGGATACGCGCAAGGTCGTCGGCTTGCCCGATCCGGTTGGCGAGGAGATCGAAGGCCGACTGCTGCCCAACGGCATTCGCCTGAGCCGCCGCCGCATCACCATTGGCGTGCTCGGCGTCATCTACGAGGCGCGGCCCAACGTTACTATCGACATCGCCACGCTATCCCTTAAAACCGGCAACGCCGTCATCCTGCGCGGCGGGAGCGAGACGTTACGCAGCAATCTGGCGCTGGTCACGGTGATCCAGGCTGCGTTGAAGAAGGTGGGGCTGCCATCCGCCGCCGTGCAAATTATCGCCAACCCTGATCGCGCCCTGGTGGGTGAACTGCTGCGCCTGGATCAATACGTGGATATGCTCATCCCACGCGGCGGCGCGGGCCTGCACCGCCTGTGCCGCGAGCAAAGCACGATCCCTGTCATCACCGGCGGGATCGGCATCTGCCACCTGTTTGTGGACGCCAGCGCCGATTTGGTGCGGGCGCTGGACGTGATTGAGAACGCGAAGGTGCAGCGTCCGAGCGTCTGTAATGCTTTGGATACGGTGCTGGTGCATCGTGCGGTGGCGGCCGAATTCCTGCCCGCGTTGGCGCAACGTCTGGCGCGCAGCAATGTTGAGCTGCGCGCCACGCCGGATGCGCTGGCGCTTTTGCAGGATAACGCGGGCGGCGCGACCGTGCTGGCTGCCGGGACGGAGGACTTCGATCAGGAATGGCTGGCGCTCATCCTCGGCGTCAAGATCGTGGATACGCTTGATGAGGCCGTCGCCCACATTCACACCCACAGCACCGAGCACTCCGATGGCATCCTCACCAACGATTGGAACAACGCCACGCGCTTTGTGGACGCGATCAGTTCGGCGGCGGTGTTCGTCAACGCCAGCACGCGCTTCAACGACGGCGGGCAGTTCGGCCTGGGCGCGGAAGTCGCCGTCAGCACGCAGAAGCTCCACGCGCGCGGCCCGATGGGGCTGGAGGCGCTCACGACGTACAAGTGGGTGGTGTACGGGGATATGCACGTGCGTGCTGCGTAAAGAAGAGTTTTACCACTAATCTTCACTAATTTTGATTTCTATTCGTGAGGATTGGCGCAGATTCGAGGTCAATTTAAGGAGGACACTATGAGACGCACGCGAATTTGGCGGTGTTGGCCGGTGTTCGTCGTGGGCGTCATCGTTGGCATTGCGGCGTGTACATCTCCTACGTCTCCTCCTGAGCCATTGGGTTCATCACCTTCTTCTACCGCGGCGCCGTCTGCAACAGCCACGCCAGCGTTCGACGAAGACGCACTGGCAGAGAAGCGATTGCTGATGGTGACGCAAACCATCGCAGATCGCGGCGTGACCGACCCCGGTGTGCTGCGCGCCATGCGCGCGGTGGCGCGTCACCGGTTCGTTCCGGCGGACTACGTGGAGCAGGCGTATGCCGATCACCCGTTGCCCATCGGCTACGGGCAAACCATCTCGCAGCCCTACATTGTCGCGTGGATGACGGAGAAGCTGGAATTGCAGCCAGGGGAGAAGGTGCTGGAAATCGGCACGGGGTCGGGCTACCAGGCGGCGGTGCTGGCGGAGTTGGGCGACGTCGAAGTGTACAGCATCGAGATTGTGCCGGAATTGGCCGAGCAAGCAGCAACCCGGCTGCGCGCTCTCGGCTATACCGGCGTTCAGGTTAAGCAAGGCGATGGGTACTTCGGGTGGGAAGAACATGCGCCCTTCGACGCGATCATCGTCACCGCTGCGCCGGATCACGTGCCGCCGCCGCTGGCAGCGCAGCTCAAGGATGGTGGACGGCTGGTCATCCCCATCGGCCCGCCGGGCGGCTACCAGAGTCTCTGGCAGTTCGTGAAGGAAGGCGACAACTTGACGGCCTATAATTTGGGCGGCGTCATCTTCGTCCCGTTCACCGGCGTGGGGGTATCAAGCGCGCCGACGCGGCATCCCTGACCTGCCGCCAGCCACGCTCCGGCGTAGCACAGCGCCCCGCCGCTCAAGACCGCGTCGAACCCAAACGACAGCGCCAGCAGCGCCGCGAGCACCGACGCAACCACCGACAGCGCGCCGTTCACGCCCCATGCCCAGGGGATGCGCTGTGGCGTCGCTTCCAGACGGCGCAAGCCTTGCGGGAAGGGTATCCCCATCAACAACCCGCCCGGCGCGAGAGCCGCCACTGTGACGCCGATTCGCCCGTACAACGGCAGCGCGAGCGTCCACGAAAAGAGCGCCGGCAATCCCACCGCGTAAACGCCGATCAGCCCCACCAGCAGACCAAGCGCCAGACGCGCCGGGATGCGCCGCGCCAGCAGGCTACCGACGCCGGAGAAGAACAGGATGGCGAAGAGCACAGTCGTCAGCGCGTAGGCCGGATGCCCTAGGAAGAGGATGAATCGCTGCATCAGGGGAATTTCCACGAACATAAAGCCCAGTCCCAACAGCCCGAAGTACACCAGCGTCGGTACATTGCCCGCGCGTCGCCGTGTGATCACGACCGGCAACAGGATAATCGCCGCTGCCGCGCCGGTCGCCAGGAGCAGCAGCGCCGCCAGCACGAAGTAGCCCGCGCCGCCGAAGGGCTGCCAGCTTTTGCCCAGTTCCGCCATCACCTGCCGCGCCTGCGCCCACTTGAAGAAGTGCCCGAAAAACGGGCGCGCGTCGGTGGGCGGGGTCACGTCGAAGGGGTAGGCGGCATACCACGCCGCGCGATCCTCGGCCTTCAACAGGGCGGTGAAGGTTTGGTAGTAGAGCGGTGCGGGCAGCACGTTGTAGCGGTTGACTTCGTCTGGGCGGATGTCGGGCGCGTAGACCATATCGAAGGCATTGTCGGCGGCGAATTGGCGGATGTGCGCCAGTTCTGCGGAGGTGAACGGTGTGGTTTTCACCAGCAGCGTCATCGCCGCATAGCCCCGGAAGGCGACGATCTGCTGCGCCGAATCGCCGCCGCTCTGCTCTAGCGCCGTCACGGCGAGGGCGAACGCGCGCAGCGATTCGCTTGGCGGTGTCTGGAGCCAGCGGGTGACGACGAGTAGTCCGCCGGGCGCGAGCGCGCGCAGGTTGTCGCGGAAGGCTTCGATGGTGTAGTGGTAATCCTCCGCCAGGCTGTACGCGCCGGAGCGGATGGGGCGGTAGGGCGTCGTCAGCGGCAGAGCGATCACGTCGTAGCGATCCTGGGTGCGGCGGACAAAGCTACGCGCTTCTTCCACCACTGGCGTGACCTGCGGGAGCCGGTAGATGTCGCCGGCCGCAGCGATGATGAGCGGGTTGGCTTCGACGGCGGTGACGCGGCCCGCGCCTTGCGCCAGCGCGAGCCAGATTTCCAGCCCGCCGCGCGGTTCTACGATTAGCGCGCGCGCCTCCGGTCGCAGTTGATAGGCGATGGCGGAGGGGAGAAAGCCGGTAAAGGCGAGGTCGGTGGGCGTTGCCGTGGCGGCGGGCAGCGTCAGGATCGGGTTGAGGTCGTCGCCGTCCACGAGCAGGCCGCGTTGGGGCGGCAGCGCGTCCATGTACCGGTAGCTCAGGCCCGGTAGCGAGCGAATCCCCGCGCTTGCGACGACATCCACCCGCGAGAAGCCGTTCCAGTGTTGCCAGATCACCCGCGCGCCGGGAAATTGCAGCGCGTAGCTGAGGCTTTTGTACGGCGAAAGGCGCAGTTCCAGCGCAGCAGGGCGGAGGGCGAGCATCGCCGCGCAGCCTGCAATGAGCAGACTCGGGAGGATGAAAATTGGGTTTGTAGTAACCGCTTTAGCGGTCTGTGGACGGCTGAAGCTATGACTACGAACATAAGAACCAGGCCAGATGAAGCCTAATGCTGCAACACCGCCGCCGATGCTGCTGAGCCACACGACGCCCTCGCCACCCACCCGACCGGGGATGACGAGGGCCAGCACGCAGCCGAGCGCCGATCCCGCCAGATTCGTCGCGTAGAGGCGGCCTACCGCCTGAGGATGCGCGACAAACAGCAGCCCCAACGCCGCGCCGCTGCACAAGAACGGGATGGACAGTGCGACATACTGCGCCACCAGGATCATAGCTTGGCGGCGATCCCAGGCGATGCTGAAGGAGTCGAAGGGGAGCAGGTTGATAAGGAGGTAAGCCGCGACGCTCGTAATCCCATAACCGAGCGCCAGCCCCGCGCGCGCGCGGCGCGGATGTCGCTGTCCCATGCGCGGGATGAGCGCCAGCCACGTCCCACTCGCGCCGAATCCGAGCATCGCCAGGCTGATGATCATAAAGGCGAAGTGGTAGAACTGCGCGACGGAGAAGAGGCGGGTGAGGTTGATTTCGTATAGCAGCGTGGCGGCAGAGAGGCAGAACAATCCGCCGACGCTGCCGGGCGCGATAGGCGCGGCGCGAGCGGACAAATTGGTCACTTCGGCTTCGCCCTTTTTCCTGTTCATTTCACCGCTGTCCATTCAGTACAGATAAATGATAGTATGTCTATCCCAAATATCAAGTTGCAAGCGCGTAGTGGCGACTTCAGTCGCTCTGCTCAGACAACGCCTGAAGTCGTTATTACGCCTACTCCATCGTTTTGCGTAGTGGCGACTTCAGTCGCTCTACTCAGACAACGCCTGAAGTCGTTATTACGCCTACTCCATCGTTTTGTCTTGCAATACCTGATTCTGACGGTAGAATAGCTTCAGAGATAAGAATTTCAGCACGAATCTTTGCCAATGGTCGTTCCTCATTCGTGCATATCCATGTTAATCTTTCAAAAGGAGGTATAGTATGAGCACCTCATTTTCAGGATCAAAAAAGCTGCTCTGTATTCCCTGGTTGGTTGCCGTCGTGGCGATGTGTGGCTTTTTGTTGCCCCTGGCGTTTCCAGGGAACGGGGAACCGCGCCAGGTCCAGGCAGCATCCGCGCCGGTAGTGCCGGCGACGCCAACCGCCAATCTTCAGGTCACGCAATCTGGCCCCAAAACGGTATTCGCCGGCGATAAGGTGACGTATACGATCGTGGTGAGGAACAACGCTGGAACCCAGGTGAATGGCGTAGTGCTTAACGACACCTGGGTCTCGAATATGCTCCAGGATATCAACACGGCGTGGCCATACGGTGTGTTGCCGATTTTCGATACGTACCAGGTTAGCCCGCCGAGCGCAGTGGCAACGTTTACCCATCAAGTCAATAATGTCAACAAACGCGGCGAGGCAACGTGGTGGCTGAATCCTATCGTGGCGGGCGACAGCGTCGAAATCGTCTTCACGGTAACGGTGCCGATCACGCTACAACCGACGTTGGATAACTACATTGCTGCGCCGCTCCCCTGGGCGCTGCGGCGGCTTGGCCCGACGACGGTGGAGAACGCCGTTTTCGCCGCGGTGGGAGAGGAAAAATTCCCGGCGGAACTTTCCACAGCGCAGGTTGTCGCGCCCTTGCTTATGCTTACCCAGACCTCGACCGGCGAATGGTCTGGTACGACGGAGTGTCGCGTGGGGCGCCTGTTGACGTACACGATCAAGGTGGAAAACGTGCTCAAAGATTCCATTCAGCGTCCCGATGGCTGGCCGGCGACGAATTTGGTGATTACCGAACGGGTCGCTTCGGAGGTGCAGTCCGGCTTCGTCACCGCGACTGCCAGTCTGCCGGACGTGCAATGGACGTATTCACCTACTACCGGGATGGTGGTGTGGACGTTTACGCCCACGTTTGTGTTGACGCGCGGAGAGCATATCTATGTGACCTATACCGTGCGAGTGCCAGCAGAACTTTCTTATAACCCAACCCGGCGCATCTATACGCGCGTGAGTACGGCGGACCTGCGAGCGCACGCTGCGTTGATGCCCTTGCGCGACCCAACGCTCATTGGGGATTACAGTGTGTTGGTGCTCAGTCCTTTTGCCAAAACCGTTAAGACGATGTCCCCGCCTGTCGCCCCGGCTTCTACTTTCCCCAATCGCCCGATTACGTACACGCTCACGTATTACAGTCCCATCAGTACGACGGCGGCGATGACGTTGGAAGATAAGATGTACACCACCTTCATTTTTTCTCGAACAGCCGACGGGGACCTCCCCACACCGCTGGTCAACGGCGCGCAGTTGTTATGGAAGGATGTGGTTGTGCCGGGGTATGGCGTGATCACGACGACGTTTGTGGTCACCGTGCCTGCCGATACACCGGTGGCGGTTGGCGGAGCGGGATGTGGGGCGTTGACCTACCCGAACGCCGTCACGGCCACGTCAACATCGTTCCCGGTGGCGGCTTACATCGGTCATGACGCGAACAGACTTGCCCTTTTAACCGTAGAGCCGCAACTGAAGGTGACCAAATCCGTCGTCCCGACAAGCCAACTCCCTGGACAAAGGGTGGTTTACACGATCCGACTGCAAAATGTAGGCAATACCGCGCTTCCGGCTCCGATTGTCGTCACCGATACGCTCCCGGCCAGCTTTGTGTACAAGGGGATGACCAGCGATCCGCCGCCGGGCGAGCCGGTAGTCAACGGCAACATTTTGGTATGGAATGACATCCCGACGATTATGGCCAACTCGACGCTGGTTTTTTCGTTCCAGGTGGAAGTAGACGGCGCTGTTGGAGCCAGGTTGAGCAATGGCGTAGCGGCTTACACGCCGGAAACTGCGTACTGTAGGATTAACGCTGCTGAAGTGCTGCTCCTCTCGCCGTTTGTGGTCGCCAAAAATGCCGCGTCCTGGACGGGTGAGACGGTGTTGTATGGTTCCACCGCGTATCCGTTGGTGCGACAGGATGACCCCATCACTTACACGCCATCCATTTACAACATCTCCCCGCGCACCGTTTACACGGTGACATACTTGAAGGATGTGCTGGACAACATCTCGCTGGCTGCCGCCGATCGCACCGGCCTTATCAACCCCATCACACGCGGCCTGGAATATACGTATACCCTGCCCGCGCCGGGGTTCTTGTTGGAGCCAGAAGCGCTGTTGACGCACACCTTCACAGCGACGATGCAGGGCTTTGGCACGAATCACGGTTGGTGCAATGACAAGGAGCGCCTGTCGAACGCCAGAGTAGAACAACGGGTGGGGTACGTGCAATTCACCGTGAGCGGGACCGTCGCCGCAAATACGCAGGCTGTTGCGCCGGTGTATGTGGTGCCGCACATCTCGCTGTACCAACAGGCCTATCCCAATCCGGCGGCGATTGGCGAGCTGGTGACGGTGGTCGTGACGCTGCGCGATAATCGTACCAAGCCCATCACACCGGCGACGGCAATTCATTTGCAGTGGACGCTGCCTACTGGTTTCACCCTGGTGGACACAAATCCGATCACCGACAGCAGCACTTCGACTGCCGCCTTCTGGAATAACCTCGATGTGCCTTTGGGCGGCGAACGGGTGATCCTCATCCACATACGCGCGCCGTGGCGCAAACAGGACGGGTGGAGCGCCTCTTACACCTCGGTCGCGCAGGTCAACGCTTTGAATGATATGAATATCTGTGTTCCGAAGTCCACCGGCTTCGTCAAGTCGAGAACCGGCATGGTTGGGCCGGATCACGACCTGGGTTTGCCAGGCCCGATCCCCGAATTCGGCGACGAAAACTACGTGGGGTTGACAGTTAACCAGGGCATTGAGATGGACAAAGTCTCGAAGCCGGTCGAAATTGGCCCCTATGGTGTGGTCGAATACACCCTGTACATTAAAAACCTGACCGGCGCGCCCGTCTCATCCATTGTGATTACGGATATTCTACCTTTTTATCAAGGCAGCAGGTGGAAATATCTCGAAACGGTAGACGGGATGCAGCCGCACAGTGAAGACCCGCTCCGCTGGAATATCGGCGCCATAAACGCGTTGAGCCAGGAACGCATCGTGATCAAGGCGCGGGCGGCCTCGTGGCTGGGCCTGGCGCTCAATCAGATGGAAGGGACTGCGCCCATCAATGTGGGGCGCACGACGAATTTTACCGCCAACATGGATGTGATGGTCGTCTCCGGCATCGGGTTCTACAAAATGGCGGAACCTGAATCCATTCTGGCGGGGCAGGCTACGACCTATACCATCCGCCTGTACAACGGCGCGCTGTATGACATCCGGCCGGTGGTCATCACCGACACCCTGCCGCAAGGGTTCTCCTTCGATGGGATGATCTCGCCACCGGCTTTGCAGCCGGTCATCTCGGGGCAGAAACTGGTGTGGACGTTGCCCACACAGGTCAACAGAAACGGCGGCGTCTACGACATCGTCTTCCGCGCGCGCACCGCGACCGAGGCGCAGGGGATGTTCTCCGGCAAGTACTATAACGACGTCGTCGCCTTTGCCCGCGACGCCGCAACCCAGGCAGTGGTTGAAATACCGCCCACCGGTCCCACGGCCCCGGTCTACGTCGAAGGGCTGCCGACGGTGGAGATGGTGAAGACCGCCACCCCAAGCACCGTTGCGCAGGGGCGCAGCGTGGTCTACAACATAGCATTGCGTAACCAGTCGCCTATGTCCCAAGTGCTGCAGATCACCGACACACTCCCCATCAGTTTCACGTTGGCGGAACTGATGTGGCCCACGCAAGCGTTCACTGCTTTCGTGGGTAGCCAACAGCAGATTGCCTGGCGCGATGTGGTGATCAACGGGCAGGAATGGCTGACACTCACCTTCCGCGCCAATGTAAACGCCAATCTTGCGCCCGGACGCTACAGTAACGTCGTCCAGCTTCAGATCGGCGCGTTTGTCCTGCCGCCCTCGCAGCCGACGGCGCACGTGTGGGTGGTGGAACTGCCACGCACCGACGCGAAGGTCAGCAAGACCGATGGTAGCCTGGTTGCCAGGAAGGGCGACACGATCAACTACACGATTTTCTACACGAATGCTTCGGCGACGACGGCCTTCCAGAGCATCGTGCTCACAGAGACGATTGCGCCATACACCTATGTCAATGTTCCAGGAACGGATTGGACACCGCTCGGCGAGGGACGCTTCCGCCGCGAGATCCTCGGTCCCGTCAACGCGCAAACCTCCGGCGCGGTGCAATTCTCTGTCGAACTGGCGGAGAATATCCCTGCCGACGTTCACCGGCTGCGCAATCAGGTAGAAATCGGCTACTTCACCGAAGAGCCGACCCTGGAAACGACGCCCAACGACAACTACGCCGAGGACATTGATCTGCTCAGCGGCGGGGAGTCTATCGTGGCGCAGAAGCGGATCGAGTACGCGGGTGATACTTTGCTGGCCGGTGAAGAGATCACCTACACGATTGATCTCTTCAATGCTGGCAATGTGGCGCATACGGTGCGCGTTACCGATACGCTGCCGGTGTCATTTACGCTGAGCGCGGCACTCTCGCCGCCATCGGTGTTGCTGACGCAGCTCGTGGACGGCCGGCAGCAGGTCGTGTGGGACGGCCTCACGATTCCGGCGCAGACGTTCGCGCACATCGTCTTCCGCGCGCGCATTGATCCGGTGACCTTCGGGATCGCCTGTAATGTCGTCCAGGTGCAGCGCGAAGATGGCATCGTCTTGCCGCCGACGGCCCCGCAGGCGTGTGTGTTGGTCAATCCGCTGTGGCGTGTGGATGCATACATCGCCAAGAGCGATGGCGTCACCTGGGCGAAGCCGGGCGACACGCTAAACTATCTCATCCAATATGGCAATGCGGCCTCGTCGCAGTTCCCGTTGGCGACGATTGTGTTGACCGAGACGGTGTCACCGCCGGAAGTGATCGGTTCGATGCTCAGCGGCGGCTGGCAGAATGTGGGGAACGGGCAATACCGGATTGAGCTATCTGGTAAGCAGCCCGGACAAATGGGAGAGACGATCTTCTCGGTGCGCCTCAGCCACACGATCCCCACCACCGTGACCGCAGTGCGTAACCAGGTCGAGATTGGGTACACCACCCTTGAGCCAACGGTGGAAATGACCCCGTTCAACAACTTCGGTGAAGATGTGGATGTATTACAACACGATCTGAACGACGTGATCGCCTCTAAGTCGGCGGCTGTACCCACCGATCCTGCCATATCCGGCAGTATCGTTACGTACACCATCAGCCTGGTCAACAACACGATGAACGTCTACGCGCTGCGCGTGACGGACACCCTGCCGCTCAACTTCACCTTCGTCGCGCCGATTTACCCCACCACCGGCATCACAACGGTGTGGCAGGGCGACCAGCAGTTGGTGGTGTGGACGACGGACATCGCGCCGATGGCGACGATCCCGTTGATTTTCCGCGCGCAGATCGCGCCGCTGGCGTCGGGCGGGCGTTACTGCAACGCGGTGCAGGTGCAGCGGGGGACGACGGCGCAGCCGCCGGTCTCCGGGCTGGCGTGCGTCAACGTCACGTCGCCGCTGCCGGTGGTGGACGCGCAAGTGTCCAAGAGTGATGGGCGCGCCACGGTCAAAGTGGGAGACGTCTTGACCTACACGATTCGCTATACCAATGCGCTGGCGTCCGCATTGCCTTTGCAGACGGTGGCGCTGACGGAAACCATCGCGCCGCCCTTCGCCGCGACGCTCATCAACACCGCCGACTGGACGCCGCTGGGCGGCGGGCGCTACGTCCGCCAGATTAACGCTCCGCTCGCCGTCGGCGCGTCGGGGCAGGCGTTGTTCGTCGTACAGTTAGGCGCGACGTTGCCGGAAACGGTGACTTCCATCGTCAATACGGTCGAGATCGGCTACACAACCCCAGAACCGGCGCAGGAGGTGAGCCTGTCCAATAACAGCGCCACCGACGTTGACGTGGTGCAACACGAGTTCGGCGATGTTGCGGTCTCCAAATCGGTTGCCGTGCCCGGCGATCCTACGCTGGTCGGTAGCTTCGTCACCTACACGATTAACCTGGTCAACGAGACGGCCTATCCCTACACCCTGCGCATCACCGATACCTTGCCGCTGCATTTCACCTTCGCCGCGGCGGTATCGCCTACCACCGGGGTCACGTCGCTGTGGCAAGGCGACCGGCAGTTGGTGGTGTGGGAGACGAGCATCGCGCCGCACGCGACGCTGCCGCTGATCTTCCGCGCGCAGATCGCGCCGGTGGCGTCCTCCGGCAGCTACTGCAACGCAGTGCAGGTGCAACACGGGACGACGGTGCAGGCGCCGGTGACAGGGCTGGCGTGCGTCAACGTCACCTCGCCGCTGCCGGTGGTGGATGCGCAGGTGTCCAAGAGCGACGGGTGCACTTCGACGGGGGACGGGGATGTCTTGACCTATACCATCCGCTACACGAACGCGCTGGCGTCCGCGTTGCCCTTGCAGACGGTGGTGCTGACGGAAACCATCGCGCCGGCTACGGCCGCGACACTTATCAACACCGCCGACTGGACATCGCTAGGTGACGGGCGCTACACTCGCCAAATCGCCGGGCCGCTCGCCGCTGGCGCGTCGGAGCAGGCGTTGTTCGTTGTGCAGTTGGGCGCGACGTTGCCAGACACGGTCAAGTTCATCACCAACACCGTGGAGATCGGCTACACGACCCTGGAACCCTCCACTGAGGCGAACGTCGCCAACAATCGCTACACCGATGTCAATGGCGTTGTCAGCACCCCACCGCCTCCGGAGTATAAGGTGTATTTGCCGCTGGTGCTGCGGAACAGGTAAACAGCCGTTCAAAAGCAGTGCTCCGGCCGCTCGTGCGCGCCGGAGCACTTTTTTGTCTGCCAGTCTGCCCTGGAGCGGATTTATTGCCCGGTGATGAAAACGCGGGTCGTTAACGGCAGGTACACGTGCGCGAAGTCCCAGTTGATGACTTTGAGCGTCACCGGCAGCACGGCCGGCGAGCGATAGATGTTGAGCGGATTGGTGACGGTCACCGTGAGTGCGCCGGTGTACGTGGCGACCGTCGTTGGATCGAATCCGGCGGCAGTCAGGGCGAATGTTTGCGGCGTGCTGCCGCTCGCTGGCGCAATCTGAAGCCAGGGGCTGTTGCTGCTAACCTGCCACGCCAACACCGTGCTATCGCCGACGTTGAGCGGTTGCAGCGTGTGCTCGGCCTGCATAAATTCGCCGGTCACAGTGCTGTAGACGAACGTGACCTGGGACGGCAGGTTGCCCAGTTCCGGGGCGAAAACGCGCAGCGTGAGATTGATGCGCTGCACTGGATCGCGGGTTTCCGGCGGATTGGTCACCGTGACGGTGATCGCGCCGGTGTAGAAGCCGGGGCGCGTTGTGTTGAAGGTCTGCGGCGTGATGGTGAAGGATTGCGGCGTCGCGCCCGAAAGCGGTGTGACGCTGAACCAGCCGCCGCTGGTGTTGAGCGCCCACGTCAGATTAGCGCCGCCGCTGATGTCGGTCGGCGTGACCGAGTGCGTTGCCGGGGTCACCTGCACGCCGCCAACGGTCGTCACTTCAAACGCGAGGGCGGCAGGGATGTTGCCCAACGTGGCCGCTGGGAACAGGTCTGCCAGCGTTTGAGCGGCTTTCCCGGCGAAGGCGTTGTTGTACTGCCAGTAACCGTCCCAGTAATCCTTGTCTACCCACATCGCCAGGGCGGAATGATCGGGATGGGTGGTGCGGTAAACGGTGCTGGCGTTGAAGTCGAAGTAATTCTCATAAGCCTGACCGAGCGTTTGTCCGGCGAAAAGGTTCTGCAGGAACTTCTGGAAGGCGTTGCCGAACCAGTTGGCGTAGTAGCCGCCCGCGCCCACGTCGAAGAAAGGATCGGAGTACTGCGCCACGCGGCGGCTGGCCTCGGCGATGCCGATGTCATACGTATCGCCCACGGCGGAGGATGATCCCGCCGTGAAACAGCCGTAGAGCATCACGATGGCGTTCGGCGCCAGGTGCATATATTGCCGGATGCGGTCCGGTGAGTAATAGCCGCTGCTCAACGAAAAACCGCCGACGTTGGGGGAGGGGAGGTTGCCATCGTAGACGCCGTGTCCCCGGTATAGCAGGAAGTGCGCGCCATTGGCCGCCTGCTCGATTTCCGCGAACGTGCCGCTGCCGGGATAGAAACGATACACGGTGACGCCCTGGGCTTCCAACACGGCGGCGGCAAGCTCCATGTTGGCGACTTCCTGCAGAGTCCACGATCCTGTGTTGCCGTCAATCGGCCCCACGAGCAGCACCGCTTTGAGCGGCGGCAGGCTGAGATCGGCGGCTTCCGGCGCGGCGCTTGCCGGTTGCACGATCGTATCGGGCGGCAATGGCGGCCTGGCAGCCGTGACGAAAGCCGGCGTCGCGCGACCCTGCGCGAGAGGCGCGCCGACGTTGCTGGCGATAAGCGCCAGACTCAACAACAGTAGCCAACAGGAACGAACGATAGCTTTCATCATAATACCTCCTCCACGCTACTTCGCTTTCTTCAGCGCCTTGATGGCCTCATCCGCCGCGAGTTTGCCCGTGAGGATCGACGTGGGCAGTCCGGACGGGCTGAACGCCCACTGTCCCGCCTGGAGGATGCCGGGGATGGGGGTGCGGACGGCCGTGGCGATCTTCGGCAGCCGGTGTTC
>DAOUAQ010000284.1:0-10016 GCA_034433375.1 Anaerolineae bacterium
AGAATCAGCGAATGAGAGAATCGGCGAATGAGAGAATCGGCGAATGAGAGAATCGGCGAATGAGAGAATCGGCGAATGAGAGAATCGGCGAATCAGTGGTTCCCCGTTTCCCCCTCTCCCTTCCCGTCTACCGTCTACCGTCTACCATCTACTGAATCCCGGTACTCCGGCGTCGTCGTCAGTCGCCCGGTGGCCTGCAACCAGGCGACGGCGTCGGCGAACTGGGCTGCGGTGGGGACGGCGTTGGCGGGGTAGTCGGGGAGGGTGTATGTACCGGCTAATGGCGCAGGAACCAATCCTTTTTCGGCGAGAAGATTGCTCCAACGATTTTTATCCGCGTTGATGGCGGCGCTGGCCTGGTCAATAGCCGCGAGGAAGGCGCGCACGGTTTGCGGTTGCTGGTCGGTCACGTCTTTGCGGAAGGCGTAGAGGCTGCAAGCGACTTCCGGGTGGCGCGTGTCATCTGCGATAAGCACCGCCCCCTGTTGCATCGCCAACGACGCCAGCGGCTCCGGCAACGTCGCCGCGCGCAGTTCGCCTGTACCGAGCAGCGCCATCCGGTCCGGGATTTTGGGGACGGCCAACGTGGTAATGGCATCTGTGGGCAGCCCCTCAGCCTCCAATAGCCGGTGCGTCACGTACTCGATGACCGTGCCTTCCGACACGCCGATCGGCACACCGCGCAAGTCCTCTGCTGTGGCGATGCCCGACGTGCTTGCCGCCAGGACGCGGAACTGCGCGAAGTCCACCGTGGGAACCATCGCATAGCGCACGGCGACCACCTGCGTAGACTCGCGGTTGTAGAGGGCCAGCGCCACCAGATCGGTGATAAAGCCGTCAATCTGCCCGGCCTGTAGCAACTGATCGCGCTCGGCGGCAGAAGCGGCGGGGATCAGCTCTACGATTACCCCTTGCGCGGCAAAATACCCCTCGGCCTCGGCGACGTACAATGGCAGCGTATCGAGAATCGGTAGCACCGCGATGCGCAGTAGCCTCGGTTCCGACTTGCGGCACCCGCATAACGCGACCGCAACGATACAGAGGATCAACAGGATGTGGGTGACTTGGATTTTACGCATAACAGCTCCTTGTTGGTAATCGGTAATCGGTAATTGGTAATTGGGAATCGGGAATCGGTAATCGGTAATCGGGAGACTCTCTTACCCATCACCAGTTACTCGTTACCAGTTACCAGTTACCAGTTACCAGTTACCAGTTACCAGTTACTCGTTACCAGTTACCAGTTACTCGTTACCAGTTACCAATCCCCTCTACTTGGGCGAAACGCCGTTATCGGCCAGCTCTTCGCCATAAGGTCGCCGGTACGTGACCGTCGTAGGACACTCATCCGCATCCGGCGCGTAAGTGAAGGTGAGTAGTGATGCAGGCGACGGGTAGTCCTCGTCCAGCCCGTGCGCATCCAACGTGTGCTTGTTCGCCGGGATCAGTTCGGCGCCGAAGGCCCACAAGGCGGTGAACGCGATCACGTCCCCGTGGCTCACCGCGACGACGTGCTGCCCGGCGTACTCGCGCCGCACCTGCGCCAGGAATTCCCGCGCGCGGGCGACGACGTCCGGCGGTTGCTCGTAGCTGGGATCAACGCCCGTGTACAGGTCCCAGTTGCGGGATAGCATTGTTATCAATGGCTGCCCCTCGAAGAAGAACCGCACCTCGTTGAGCAAATCGGACGTGTACAATGGAACGTCAGGACGCTCTGCCAGCAGAATGTGCGCCGTCTGTTGCGCGCGCACTAACGGGCTGCTAAAGACCGCCGCCAATGGCATGTCGCGCAGCGCCTCCGCTGCCGCCTGCGCCTGGCGTTCGCCCCATTCGCTCAGTGGGAATCCCGGCAACCGCCCATATACAACCCGCTCTGGATTGTACACCTGCCCGTGCCGAACGAAAGTGATCTGTGTAAGTGTAGAGTGATGTTCTATGATTGTTCTCCTCGGAAAATGTCAACGGATTCAACGGATGAAACGGATTGAGAAGAAAAAATCCGTTAAAATCCGTTCAATCCGTTGACTAAAAACAACGCTCCCAGCACGCCCGCGAACAGCGTTATGCTGATGTAGCTGTTGATGTTGAAGAAGGCGACGTTGACCCGCGAAAGGTCATCCGGACGCACCAGGCTGTGCTCGTAGATGAGCAACCCGGCGATGACGGCCAGCGCGAGCCAATACGGCCAGCCCAGCCTGAGCGTCTGTCCCAGGACGATGAGCAGCGTGATCGTAACAACGTGACACAACGACGAGAGCGCCAGCGCCACTGGGACGCCGAACCGCGCCGGGATCGCGTGCAGCCCTGCCGCGCGGTCGGCCTCCACATCCTGGCAGGCGTAGATGAGATCAAACCCGCCGATCCACAGCGTCACCACGCCCAACAGCAACCACGCCGGGACATCGTCCGCCGTGAACAACGACCCGCGCACCGCCACCCACGCGCCCACCGGGGCCAGGCCGTCGGTGAAGCCGAGGATGAAGTGCGAGAGCCACGTGAAGCGTTTGGTGAAGGCATAGCCCACCAGAAAGAGCAGCGCGCTCGGCAGCAGAATCAGCGGCAGCGGCCCCAGTTGCCACGCCGCGACGCCCAACACCAGCCCAGAAATCGCCGTCCCTGCCCACGCCGTCGAAAGCGCGATGCGCCCGGTGACGAGAGGCCGGTTCGCCGTGCGTGGATTCCGCGCATCGAGCGCCCGGTCGGCGATGCGGTTGACGCCCATCGCCAGCGTCCGCGCTGTTGCCATCGCCACGGTGATCCACAAGAATTGCCGCCACGTCGGCCACCCATCAGCCGCCAGAAGCATCCCCACGTAGGCAAACGGGAGGGCGAAGATGGTGTGCTCGAATTTTATCAGTTCTAAAAAATCGCGGATTTTTCTCAACACAAGAAAATTATACCACAGGGTCATGAGAGTTTGACATGCATCCAGCTCAAGGTACACTTGGGGATTGGAGGTGGGGCGATGACCGATGCACTCAACAAACCGGTTCCCTTTTTGACCGATCCGACGGGCCGCGAGCATCTGCTGAGCGGTGAGATGACGACCATTGGCCGGGCGTTGGAGAACGACATCGTCATCACCAGCAAGCGCGTCTCCCGCGAGCACGCCCGCTTGCAGCGCGATGGTTGGCGCGTGGTCTTGCACGACCTGGAGAGCACCAACGGCACTTTCCTCAACGACGAGCGCGTGCTGGAACCGCTTGCCCTGCACGACGGCGACTGCATCAAAATCGGCGACGTGGCTCTCACTTTTCACGATCCCGACATCACCTACCGCGACACGCTTTTCCCGACGCTCGAAGTGGACGCAGCGGCCGGCGTCGTGCGCCTCGACCGCCGCGTGGTGACGCTCTCCTCCAAAGAATTCGTCCTGCTGGCGTATCTGTACGAGCACAGCGGACAGGTCTGCTCGAAGGACGACATCGCCGCCGCCGTCTGGCCCGAATATCAGGCGGACGTCTACGATTATCAGGTGGAGAACCTGATGCGCCGCCTGCGCACCAAGCTCGAACCCGACCCGGCCAATCCCCAGATGTTGTTGACCATCCGGGGGCTTGGCTACAAACTGGTGAAACGGGGATAGATAGTGAACTGATAGCTAACGAATAGGCAACGCCGCCGCGAACCTGCTATCCTATCTGCAAGGATGGTGAATGATGATGATAAAAACACAGACTCATTCCCCGGCAGAGGCGCCCGCGGCGGCGCTGCGCGAGGGGGAAAACGATATGCCGCCGGTTTCTTTGGAAGGACAAACGCTCGGTAAATACCGCATCCTGGAAGCGTTGGGACGCGGCGGGATGGCGCGCGTCTATCGCGCCTACCACCCGCAGCTCGACCGCTATGTGGCGGTCAAAGTTCTGCGCTCGGACTTGTTGGAAGATGAGGCCTTCGAGGAAGAAGCGAGCAACGATGAAACGTGGCGTGCCCGCTTCCAGCGCGAGGCGCAATCGGTGGCGGCGCTGCGCCATCCCAACATCGTCCAGGTCTACGACTTTGACGTGCAGGGCGATGTGTACTACATGGTGATGGAGTTGCTGGAAGGCGACACGCTCAAAACGCGCCTGAGCGACTATCGCGTGCGCGGCGAACAGATGCCCTGGGGCGAGATCGTGCGCATCTTGCTCGACGTGCTCGACGGGTTGGCCTACGCCCACAGCGAGCGGATGATCCACCGCGACATCAAACCCGCGAACATCCTGCTGACCAGGCGCGGGCAGGCTGTGCTCGCCGATTTTGGCATCGCGCACATCATCGGTGGGACGCGCTACACAGTTTCCGGCGCGTTGATGGGCACACTGCAATACATGGCGCCGGAGCAGGGGATGCAGGGCTTGAGCGACGCCCGCAGCGACCTTTATTCGCTGGGCATCGTCTTCTACGAGATGTTGACCCAGCACACCCCCTTCGACGCCGACACGCCGCTGGCGATCCTGATGAAGCACGTCAACGATCCCTTGCCGCTGCCGCGCCGTCTCAATCCCGACATCCCCGAACCGTTTGAGCGCATCGTCTTCAAGTCCCTGGCAAAGAAGCCGGAAGAGCGCTACCAGAGCGCGGTGGAAATGGCCGAAGCGCTGCGCGCCGCGGCCGCAGATGCCGGGATTGACCTACCGTCGCGCATCTCGCTGCCGCTCTCGTTCACGACGACGGAAGCGCCCTCGGAGTCCGTGGCGGTGATCTCCGGCACGACGCGCAAGGTGATGGCAGAATTGCGGCCCACAAGCGATCTCAAGTTTGCCAACGACGAAACCGACATCACCCTGGGCCAGCAGCGTCTCAAGCAAGCGGCGCCGGCAACCATGCAAGCCACGCCAGCGCCGACTGCGCCGCAGGCTGGCGTGACGCCGGTTGTGTCTCCACCGCCAGCAAAGCCAGCGCGCGCTCCGCGCCAGTACGGTGCGGGTAGGGCCATTTTCAACGCTCTCTTGCTCGTATTCCTCGGCAACATGCTGATGCTGACCGCCGCCGTGCCTACCGGGAATTGGGCGATCTATGAGCAAGGTTGGCCGATAGAAATCTTCCTGGCGACGTTGGGGTTGTGTTTCATTATGTACGCCACCGGCTCTCTCTGGCTCTTGCCTTTTACCGGCCCGGCGTTAGGGGTGGCTGTTCTTCTGACGTATAGCGCCTTGTGGGCCGGATGGGAGCATTGGCAAGTCTCGTGGATTTTCCTGGTGTGGGTCGCCGTCGGTTCCCTCGTACTGCCGATCTGGCTGGCAAGGCGCAAGCTGCTCGCGCGCGGGATCAGCCGCATCCTGGCCGCGATTTTGGGGCTGATTGCGATTGTGTTGATGGCCGCCCTGGCCCTGTGGCTTGTCCCTGAGTATTACACGACCATCATCAATATGCTTTTTTGAGCCAACGCGCGCTTGTCCTCAAAACCCCTGGATTTTGTACAGTCCAGGGGTTGCAAACCGACCTGGACGGCAAGGGCATCGTCACCGTCTTCCAATTAGGCTGGCAAGTCGAGCAACATTTGGATTTCGCGCAAAACGCCGGCGAGGTCCGGCGCTGAGGATATTGTCACATTATTCTCGCTGCCGTCGTGTTTGTGATGAGGGTAGGTCGGCAGGTTGAGTTTGCGGTGGTGTCCAGTGTTGTCGTAACGAAACACCAATGCTTGTGCAGCAGTCATATACTGGTAAACGTAGGTTAACCGATCAACGTTAGCTTCTACATCTACGAATTCCCGCAAATGTAAAAGCGAACCATCCCCAAAGGTGATTTCCCCATGAGCAAAGCCTTCATACGTGCTGCGCTTATCGTAGGTAACGTTGAATGTCTGCACAACTGGGCAGGCTTCAACGAAGGATTGGAGTTGCGCAAAGTAACGCTCAATCCGCAAAGCGAATCTCCTGTAAGGTCTCGGCCTTTTCTTGCAGCCGCGCCAGCATCCGATATTCGCCGACCCACTCGCTGGTGCTTAAGGTCTCGAGCAGTTCATCGTTTTCGTAACGCCGTATGAACTCCGTCGAAGACAGGCCGTAGGCCACTTCGAAAGAACGCAAACGCTCCTCAGTGCGCGCAATCCCCGCCTGAAGCAGACGTAATTGATTTTCCAATGCAGCTTCCACCAATGGGCGCAAAGGACTACGTCTGGTGGAGGTTAGAGTCAGTACAGTCATCGCAGCCTCCTCGCTCTATCGAACTATTTCACGATTCCTGACTTCACTATACCGCACATCTCCCCGAAAAGCAAACTTCTCGAACTTCTTACAGTCATTCGATAGCTATCTGTTAGCTGACGAGTAGGCAACCCCTTTATCCTTGTGCTATCCTGTAGGCATATTCACACAAGGAGGAATACCATGAACAAGCGATTTTCAATGTTACTCGGTGTCGTTTTAATGCTGATGGGCGGGCTGCTGCTGATGTCCAACCTGGTGCTGCCGATGTTCGGCATCCGCTCCTGGTACTGGGGTGTGTGGCGGTTGTGGCCGATGCTCGTGATCGGCGTGGGGCTGTTATTCGTGCTCACCCCGCTGCTGGTGCGCGGCAAGCGTGGCCTGGGCGGTCTCTTCATCCTCGGTATGCCCACGTTGGTGACGGGCGGCATCTTGCTCTTCACGAGTGTCTTTGACGTGTGGGGAGCCTGGGAATGGTTATGGCCGCTGGAAGTGTTGGCTGTTGCAGTCGGCTTTCTGTTTGCGTCGCTTTACGTGCGCAACGTCTGGCTGCTGATCCCGGCGATCATCGCGGGGGCGAATGGCCTGCTGATGCAATTCTGCGCCCTCACCGGTTGGTGGAGCGTCTGGGCCGTGCTGTGGACCATTGAGCCACTCGCGGTGGGGCTGGCGCTGCTCGTTGTCTACACCCGCAAGCGCAGAACGGGTCTCCTGATCGCCGGAACAATCCTGTGCGCGATTGCAGCCGTGGGGCTGATGGGGATGCTGGCGGTGGTCGCCGTCCGGCCCGGCTGGTGGGTGCTCAACATGGTCGGCCCGTTGATGCTGGTCGGAATCGGCGCGCTGCTGCTCTTCTCGAACGTGTTAAGCCGCCCAGGCCTGCGCGAAGCGGTTTCTGAACGATAATAAGTCAGTTCAAACCTGACAGGTCTTCCGAGACCTGTCAGGTTTACGAAAAAAGAGGATAGAAGAAGATGAAGACGCAACGGTTTGTGATGATGATGGCAATTTTGGTGTTGATGATGACCAGTCTCGCGTGCGGCACAACGGGTTTCGGCGGTGTCCGTGGATCAGGCCGGGTCGAGACGGAGACGCACGCGCTCGACAACGTCACGGGCGTCGAGCTGGCGACCTTCGGCGATCTGACCATCGCCATTGGCGATAAAGAGGAACTGCGCATTGAGGCCGAGGATAACGTGCTGCCCTACTTCGAGATCGGCGTGAGCGGCGGGCAGTTGACCATTGGGAGCAAGCCCGGCGTGGCGCTGCGCCCGATGAAGCCGGTCAACTTCTACCTGACGGTCAAATCGCTGGATACGATCGTGCTCTCTGGCAGCGGCAACATCACCGCGCCTGACCTGGCAGCGGCAAACATCGCCGTGACCATTGACGGTTCCGGCAACGTCACCCTGGATGACCTGAACGCGACGGACATTGCGCTGCGGATCAACGGCTCCGGCAACCTGACGGCCTCACGCTGCACGGCCACCACCACCGGTATCCGCATCGCCGGCTCCGGCAACGTCACGCTGGACGAGTTGCGGGCTGACACGTTGGATGTGCGTATCCCCGGTTCCGGCAAAGTGGACGTTGCCGGCGGGGAACTCGCGCGGCAGTCCATCTCCATCGGCGGTTCCGGCGACTACAGGGCCAGGAACGTGGATAGCGACACGGCGGAAGTAGACATCTTGGGCAGCGGCTCGGTAACGGTCTGGGCAAACGAGCACCTTGACATCAACGTCGCCGGCAGTGGGGATGTGGCTTACGCCGGGCATCCTGCTATTGATCAGCGGATCACCGGTTCGGGTGACATCACGCGCCTGGGGGAGTAAAGCGTAAAGACGTAAAGGCGTAAAACGTAAAGACGTGAAACGTGAGTTGATGGCTTACGTTTCACGTTTTACGTTTTATTCACTGGAAACCAATGCTGCGCCCAGAGCGATCCGGCGTACTGCGCGGTGAGAAATTCCAGGAAGATGAAGGTTTGTTCGACGTTGCGCGCCGGTGTGAGGATGGTCTGCATATCGTTGGCGATGTAGAAGAGGTAGATGTAGCCGATGGCGACGACGCCAATCGCCGTCATTGCGGCAAGGCCGAATAGCACCTCGAAGTTGGTCTTGCCGTTTGCCAGGAAGCGCTTGGCGGTGACGCCTCCCGCTACGCCGCCCACCGCGACACCCACCATCCCCACAAGGGTATGTCCGATGACGCCGCAGGGAACCCGACTTAACAGCCCCACGATGACCAATCCCACAAAAGGCAGCCCCACGGCTAACCAGGCCGCGCGCGGTTTGGGTGTTGGGGTAGATAGGCTTGATCCTTCGGACATTGCGTCAGCCATTGGTCTTTTCGGTTGACTTTGCGGCCTTGCGGTGTTGGATGATACGCCACACTCCTTCGGCAAGGACGCTCAGGCCGAGGATGGTCCACAACACGCGCGCCCACCCGCGATCCTCCGTGGTGATCATCCCCCCGAGAAATAACAGCATACCCGCGTCGAGGGCCAAAGCGTAGCCTAACTCATTCAGCTTGCTGCGAACTTTTTGCTTGCTGCGCCCGGCTTCATAGGAAGCGTAGCTCCATACTGCCAGGAGCACGGCGAGACCCAGAATCCACAAGGAGTTTGAGAATACACCCCAAACGTCAATCATCATTTACCTCGCTTGTTGGTGATACCCGCAAAGAATAGACCGGCACGGGGTCTTTTTTGCCCCGCACGGCTATATCGCCGATAGGGATGAGCAGCGCCCGTTCTTTGGCTGCCTCAGCAGCGGTGTTGCTGATGAGCACCATCACATCCAAATCCTTCGTCATGGTCTGGAGGCGGCTGGCGAGGTTGACCGTGTCGCCGATGACAGTGTATTCCAGCCGCTCCTCGCCGCCGACGTTTCCCGCCACGACCGGCCCGGTCGCCACGCCGATGCCGATGCGCAGCGTGGGTTCGCCGCGTTGCGCCTGGTTAGTGTTGAAGGTCTCCAGCGCCGCCAGCATCGCTTGCGCTGCCTCCACGGCTTGCGCCGGGTGATCTTGCGCGGGGTTGAGCGGCGTGCCGAAGATCGCCAGCAGACTGTCGCCGCCGAACTTGTTGACCAGCCCGCCGTGCGCGATGATGGCATCGGACATCGCGTCGAAGTAGCGGTTGAGCAGAGCGATCAGCGCGGTCGCCTCCATTTTCTCGGTCATTGACGTAAAGCCGCGAATGTCCGAGAAGAGCACGCTGGCTTCGGCCAACTGTCCGCCGAGTTCTGCCCCGTACTCGATGGCGTGTTCGGCAACTTCGGGCGTCACGTAAAGACTGAATAGGCTACAGCAACAAATCACAAAGAATCTTTATCACTGATGTAATCATTCTATCTGATTCTACCGCAGACCACGCCACGCGCAACCGGGCAGCGATCCCGACCGCAGCGGCGGCGGCGGCTCAATCCGTCCCGCAATTCGGCGCTGGCTCAAAGCCAGTGAGTAGAACAAATGTTCTAATGACCGATGACGCGCAACCGGCAATTTTCGGCGCGAACCCGACCGCCACGCCACAACCGACCACGCGCCAGGATGCCCTACAAGCGTTTTTTACTGACTACGGATATCAAACTACCTAAACGCGAAATAAAACGCTTGTAGGGCAAGTGTGCAATCTGCCAAGAGCAACAGAACAAGCGCAACCTTTAAGGATGCGCTTTTTTATTGCATAAGTATTAGGTGAAGTCAACAAAACGCCCACCTAATTATTATAGTCTTTTTCTCGTAAACCCTAAAAGGTATTGACAAATACCTGACTCTCCTGAAAGAAGTCGCACTTTAACACGTTAGGGCGGGGGCGCGGAGGAGACTGCCGCGCCACGCGTGCTGCCACCACCGCATAAAAGCGCGCCAACACTGCGGCAA
>DAOUAQ010000285.1:0-5019 GCA_034433375.1 Anaerolineae bacterium
GTAATCTGCGGGCGGTCCGGGTTCAGGTCAAAGCGGTTGCGGTTATCGTTGAAGTAGCCGACCCAGCTATCCGCGCCGGCGTCCTTGACCTTGGTCTCCAAAGCCGCCTTATCCTCCGTCAGTTCCATGTGCCACTGGGCCATGTAGTGTCCCGGCGTCAACCAGCCGTTGATGCTGCGCGTGCCGCCGCCTTCGTAGAACAACATCGGCTTGGGCAAGGCGAACTTTAGCACCACGGTGTAATCGTCCGGGAACTCCATGTCACAGATAATCCACTTGCCGTCCGGTCCGCGCACAGCGTGTGACGGCGGCGGAGTTTTGAACAGCTCCACATTCTTAACCTGATTTTCGAAAAACCACTTGAAATGTTCGCTCGTCAGCTCCACCCCATCGGAGAACTTGACGCCCTTGCGCAGACGGAGCGTCCACGTCTTGGTGTCTGCCGAAACTTCCCAGCTTTCGAGCAGTTTGGGCTTCATCACCAGATTCTTATCAAACCAGGACAGCGTGCGGTCGTTGATCTTCGTGGGACCCCAGCGATCGGCGACGCCGCTGAAACCGCGCCGCCAGTTGCCGCCGTACTTCCCGATGCTCTCGGCGACGTCAACGATGTAGGGATTCATCGGCAGGCGCTCATCTACCGGGGGCAGACTGCCAGCCTCGACCAGCTTCGCCAGCATCGGGGCTTCCTTGAACTTGCTGACTGGCTCAGGGATTGGGGTCGGTTCAGGAGCCTTGGTGGCTTCTGGTTTGGGTGTTGCGGTGGGCTTTGGCGCCTCTGTCGCCTTGGCCGGCTCCGCTGTCTTGGGGGCTTCCGTCACCGGGGCGGCGGTGGGTTTTGTACATGCGGTAATCGCTACTCCCGCTGTCGCCAACGTTGATACCCGCAGAAATTCACGCCGCGTTAGCTTGCGTTTCTCTTCCATTTGAATTCAACCTCCTTGCTTAGTTATCTATGCTTGAAATGACATTGCGAGATCTCACTTACATGAGTCTAACGTGCGGGGTATTGCTTTTGTGAATCGGCTCGATAGGGCACCTCCTTTTCATCATCATGACATCAAGCTGTCGGGATTCGCTACCATAATCATAGTCAAAATCCCAAACTTGCCAAGCGCCACATCAACAACCCGGAAATTGTGAACTGTGAGCGGTAACGTGAGCGTTCACGGTTCACTATCATTATAATAACGACAGCCATGCTTGTCAAACGGCATTAGGAAATCAAAAACGAAGTCCACGCAAGAAGGTAGCACGGAGATGCAAGATTGTCAAATTGAGGGATTCGTTTCAGCATCAGGGCGGGTTCGCCAGACCTGACAGGTTTCAGAAAACCTGTCAGGTCTGCATGGCAGTGTTCCTTAAAGATGATGATGACGAGACTTACGCTATCTCCGACAAATCGCAGAAGCCATTGCCGTTTTTGTCCACATAATGATGGCAGCGCCCTGGGTAAGGATCGTTGACCATACCACGCGGGCAACGTGTCGTTGCCCGCTGTGACGTGGTTGCGACGGTGGGAACGGCCGTCGCCGTCGGGTCTGCGGTTGCCGTGGCAACGGATGCAGTGGCGGCGGTCAGTGCGCTGTCATCGCCAGCGGCAACGTTCGTCGGGGTAGCCACCGGATCCCCTTGCGCTGGCTGGTTTTTGTTGATGTACGCCAAAGCGGCAATGCACGCGGCGCTGCACCCGATGACCAGGAAACGCCGCCGGCTGATGGTTGGCGTGGTCCCGCATGGCGCTACCGCAACGGGAACAGGGGGTGGCGATTGCCGGCCGGCCACCTGACTGTGCGGCAGACGAGCGCGCCCGCCGAGTTGGCGCTTCACGGTGTTCGTGATCCACGTCCAATGCAGCGCCAGCTTCAAACCAAGCAGCGCCAGTGTCGCATCCGAAGCCCATGCGTGGATCAGCGGCAGCGGGAAAAGCGACACGCCCTGCAATCCCAACAGCGGCAGCACCACCTGCGACATCATCACCCCGGTGACAATGATCGTCGCAAAAGCGCCGAGCAAGGCTGCATCCAGCGCGTAATAAATGCGTGTTTTGACCGGCAGTTTCGTGAACAGTTTTGTGGTCATCCCCACAATCCAACGCCAGTGCAGCGCGGCGTGAACGGCCAGGCCTGCTCCCACAGCCAGCCCCAACCATTCGTGAAACGCCATCCCGGTCAAAAATGGCTTCAACGAAACCAAAAACGCAGCCGTCAGCACAACATCCAGGTAGAGATTGACTCTCGTGCGATGGGTCTTATCTTTCAACATCATATCCTCTCCTTAGCTCGATTTTACCAACAGTACGTTATCTTTGTTGATGACAGGAGTGTACCAACGCTTGCTGAAAATACGGCAAGAAAATGTTGAGAGTATGCTGATAATTCCTGCTGGGCTGGATACTCCCCTACACGTACAAAAGGCGACCTCAGGAGTTATGGCTCCACGAGGTCGCCCGTCGTCAAGGAGGAGTTAAGCGAACTGTCTCACATGCTCCATCAATCCCGCACTAAGCATCCGTATCTTCGACCGGGGTGGTGCGTCCAGGATTGCGGAAGCCTGTCCCAGAGCTGTCCTCAGTATCCGGGGCGACAGGCGCTCCGTTCCCGTGACCGCCGCGACCACCACGGCCATGCCCTCCGCCACGTCCCTCAAAAGGCATCGCACCGGGCATCATTCCGAAGCCGTGACCGTCTTGCGCCATCGCGTCGGCCTGTTCCTGGGTAATGACGCCATCCTTGACTGCCTGCGCGAGCGCCTCGGTGTAGGCCGCTTGCAGTTTCTCGCGCACGGTCGCCGCATCGAGACCTTGCGCTTTCATCAGCGTGGAGAGGGTCTCGCCGTTTTCATAGGCGGATTGGAGATCTGCGACCGACATCCCCAGAGCTTTTGCCAGCAAGGTATCTCGCTCCAGGTAGCTCTGGACGTTCTTACGCGCCTGCATAGCGTCGGCTTGCTCCTGGGTGATGAGTCCTTCCGCGATAGCCTGCTCGATGGCGGCCTGGTTGGCGGCTTCGCGCGCGGTCTGGAGCTTTTCTACGGTGATACCCAGTGCGTCGGCGAGCAGTGCGTTCTCATCAATGGCGCTATCGGCGACACCCTTTGGCAGGCGACCAAGACCGCCATGACGCCCGAACCCACCCCAGACCTTCATCTCGTCGGCCTTTTCTTGGGTGATCAGCCCTTCTTCTACCGTCTTGTCAATGGCGGCGTCGCGGGCCGTCTGGTAAGCTGCCTGGAGATCGGCGACGGTGATGCCCAGCGCGTCGGCGAGCAATTGCTGGTAGTCAATGTCGCCGCCCTTGATACCCGGAAAATCCCAACCTCCGCCGTGGTTGAGATACCCATCTCCCAACAAACCGGGCAGCGCCGATTGGGTCGCCGTCTTCAGGTTATCCGCAGCGCGCGCGGTCAGCGGGTTGCCAAACAACCAGACGCCGGCGACCACTGCCAGCAAAGTCAATCCACTCACCACAACTATAAGCGTTCGTTTTTTGGTTTTCAACATTCGTATACCTCCGTTATATGGTTTTTGTTTTCGAATCGAAACTGATCGGGCGCAACGCACTTGTCAACGAAGTGCGTTGCGCCCTCGGTGATGGTATTCCAAAGTTTTACCCCACATCATCCTTTTGGCTCAATATCGCACCACCTCCTCTCTGTGCGGTTCCGTTAGTTTTGCGCAGTCCGCTTGATGTTCTTAGCATAGCAGCTTTGTCTGAAAATCATCTAAGAAATTCCTGAGAATTGCCTGATAAGCGCAGGCTTTTTTACAGAAGTGAGTCGTGCCTTGATGATGACAAAAAAGTAGGGCGAGTTGACAACTCGCCCTACAAGACTGACTATTTTCCGCGAAGAACGACATCCTCAATCATCGTCGGGTAAGGTGAACCAGAACGTGCAGCCCTCCCCGGGCGTCCCCGAACTTTCCACACCAACCTGCCCGCCCAGTTTTTCAACGATGCGCTGTACGATAGACAATCCCAGGCCGTGACCCTCGGCCTTCTCTTGATGGAAGCGCGTGAAAGGGGTGAAGACTTTAGCAGTTTCATCAGGCGTGAGACCGGGGCCATTGTCGCGGACCCAGAAGGTAATAAAGGATTGGTGATGAGGAATCGAGCGATGGGCGAGTTGAGATGTTTGGCCGGGCAGGATAAAGCCCACTTCCACCCGTGGAGGGATGTTGGCCTCGGCGTCGCCGCCATATTTGAGGGCATTGCTGATCAAATTCGACCACACAACCTCAACCCACGCGGCATAGCCGGATGCAGTAGGCCAGGTTTCGGGCATGACGATCTCTGCTCGCGCTTCCTGGATGTGCGGTTGCAAATGCGTGAGGACTTCGGCGACGATCGCGCCCATATCCAGCGCCCCGACCTCGAGCGCGTCAATCTGGCGCACGCGGGCAAACAGGAGCAGCTCATCAATGATGTCGCGCATTTTGTAGCCGGTGCGGGTGATGCGGTGCAGGTTGTCGGCGATCTTTTCCGGTTCCATGCGCGTAAAACGGCTTTCGAGCAGGCTGCTGAACCCGATGACGGCGCTCAGCGGGTTCTTCAGGTCGTGGGCCACCGTGCGGGCAAAGGCGTTGAGATCGGCGTTGCTGGCCGCAAGTTCGGCGTTGGCGGTGCGCAGTTCGCGGTTAGCGGCAGCCAGTTGGCGCTGCAGGGCATACAGCGCGAGGTGTGTCCGTACCCGCGCCAACACCTCTTCGATCTGGAACGGCTTGGTGATGTAATCCACACCGCCAAGCGTGAAAGCTTTGACCTTGTCCTCGGTTTGATCCAGCGCGCTGATGAAAATGACGGGTATATCACGGGTCAACGGATCGTCTTTGAGCGCCGCGCACACCTCGTAGCCGTTCATGCCGGGCATATTGATGTCCAACAGGATCAAATCCGGCGGCGCGGCGCGCGCTGCCATCAAGGCCAGCTTACCGTTGGGCGCCGGGCGGACTTTGTGCCCCTGATCTGTCAGCATACCGGCCAGCAAGCGCAGGTTGGCAGGGGTATCATCAACGATGAG
>DAOUAQ010000286.1:0-14581 GCA_034433375.1 Anaerolineae bacterium
CGCTGCGTCTTTTCCCAGATTTCGAGCGGGTTGTGCTCCACCCAGCCGGGCTGCGGGTAAATCTGCTCGTGTTCTTCGTAAGACCAGATCACGGGCCGTCCGCTGTGATCGAAGAGGATACAGCGCGTGCCGGTGGTGCCCTGGTCGATGGCGGCGATGTATTTCGTCATAAATACCTCCTGGGATGATGACGCTAGAACGTTTCAACGTTTCAACGTTACGGCGTCGATTTGAAAATAAGATCGTCCACGAACAGGTTACTGATTAAAGTTGAATCGGTCGTCGCCGAGATGCTGAACGTGACGGTCAGGCCCGCGTAAGCGCGCAAATCCAAGGTTTCCGTGAGCCAACCGTTGGTTTTCTTCGCCAGGCACAGATCATAGGTTTTGAGCAGTGTGTTATTCACATAGACCCGCCCGAAGTCGTAGCCGCAGGTGTCTGCGGAATCCATCCAACGCCAATAAATCAGATAGGGCGTGCTGCTCGGAATCGCCAGTTGGCGTTGGATGTAGGCGCTTTCGCTGTTCGCGCCGCCAAGCCACGCGGCCCAGGTCCCGCCGTGCGCTGTGATCCCAGTCGGGAATGTATTGGCGATCACCACGCGCCCTTTCACGGAGTAAACGCTCCAGTGGGTGAGACCGCTCTCGAAATCGCCGTTGGGGATGACGGTGGTGAGGATAGGGGGAACGTAGTTTTTGAGCGTCAACGGCAGATATATGTAGCTCGTAACGATGACCGTCTTGGCTGCGCTCCACGGGCTGCGCCCATCCGGCCCGGCGGCGCGGACGCGATAGTGCCACTGCCCACCGGTTTGTTCGGTGACGGTGTAAATCGAGGGCGTGCCTGCATACACGACGAGCGGATTGGTGAAGTGAGGGCTAAGGCTCTCTTCCAGCGTATAGACCGTCGCGCCGGTTACGTCTGACCAATCCAGGGTGTAGTCGCCGTCGCGGTCGTCGCTGAGGACGGCGATGGCCGGGGACGATAGTGCGGCGGGATCGACGGTGGTGGAGACGGGTGTGCTCCACGGTCCGCTGAGACTGCCCGCGGTTGCCCGTGCGCGATAGTACCACGTCCCGCCTGGTTGTCCGGTGACATTATAGGCCGTAGCCGAACCAACGTAGCGCGTGATGGGACTGGTGAACGTGGGCGTGGTATCCTGCACAAGCGCGTAGCCGTAAGCGCCGGGCACAGATGACCACTGAACTGTGTAAGCATCGGCGTTGGTGGGGTTGCCGATGGCTGCTATGACGGGTGCAGCCGGCAGCACAGTGACGGACTGAACGTTGCTCCACGCGCTAGGATTGCCAGCCGCGTTGATGGCGCGGACCCGATAGTACCACACCCCTACTTCTCGTCCGGTCACGAGCACTTGCGTGTTTGCTCCGCTGTAGCGTGTGATGAATGAGATGAAGCTTGCGGTGCTGGATTCCTGAAGCTGGTATTCGGTCACGTCAGGAACGGCGCTCCACATCACCGTGTAGCTGTCATTGCCATCTGCATTAACGATGGGATTGAGCACCGGCGGATCTGGCACTACCAGAGTCGTCAGCGCCGCGTAGGGGTTGATGCGGCCCCACCCGTAATCTTGATCCTTGCCTGCCGGCCCCAGGTCAACCGCTGTCTGCTCGATGAGACTTTGCACCTCATCGGGCGTCAACGTGGGATTCATAGACCAGATCAATGCGGCTAACCCGGAAACGTGCGGCGTGGCCTGTGACGTGCCTTGCAGGTAGTCGTAGTTGTTTAGAAAGCCGTAGTAGGTCGTCATATACACAGCATAGGTGGGCAGGGTGCTGTAGATACCGTTTGGATCGCCGAGCCGGCTCAGTTCCCCGCCGGGCGCGGCAATATCGCAGTGCGCGCCATATTGAGAGTAGTAGGCGTAACTGTCGCCGCTGTCGGTCGCAGCGACGGCCATGACGTTGTTGTAAGCAGCGGGATATTGGATGGGATTGGCCGTAGAACAATTGCCGGTCGCATAACGGCAGTTGCCCATCGCTGCGACGACCAGGCTGCCGGCTGCGTGCGCCGCATTGATGGCATCCTGCATCGTCTGTGAGTAGGATGTACCGCCCAGGCTGAGGTTGAGGATATCCGCGCCGTTCTGGTATGCCCAGGTGATGCCGGCGGTGATGTCGGCGTTGTAGCCGCTGCCTTTGTTATCCAACACGCGCACAGGCATAATCCGCGCACCCCACGCCATTCCGGCAACGCCGACGCCGTTGTTTGTGACGGCCGCCGCGATGCCGGCGACGTGCGTGCCGTGCCCGTTTGCGTCGGACGGGGTATTATCGTCATCCACAAAATCATGCCCGGCGACCAGCTTGCTCGCCAGGTCGGGATGGCTCGTATCCACGCCGGAATCAATGATGGCGATGATGATGTCTGTATTGCCGGTCGTGATGCCCCACGCGCCAGGCGATTGGATGATCGTATGCGCCCACTGTTTGTTGTAGGACGGATCGTTGGGGACGAGGTCGAAAGCCTGATAGACGTAGTTGGGTTCGGCGTAGACCACGCCGGGATCGGCATTGAGCGCCGCGACGATTTCCAACTCGCGTCCTTCCGGCACGCGCAGCAATTGCACGTCGCTGTTGTATAGGTTGCGGATCGTTGTAACGCTATATCGCTCCAGCATACGTTGGGTGGTCGTGAAGCGGACACCCGTCGTGAACCGGACCAGAATCTCCCCAGGTTTGAACTCGCTGGGAGTGGCAGCCGTGACGGCGGAAATCTCACCATGCGCGGCTTGGGTTGGCATCGGGTTCGCGGTCATCAGCACGCTGACGATGAGAAACAGTGACAGGATAAGGCGATTCGGATGAACTTTCATTAGTAATCCTTTCACACACCAGCCTGGATGCAGTATAGCGCGATTTTGCAGAAAGGCCATAAAAGGCTGGATACTACGTGCTTGCCTGTCCCGTCTGCGAGAGTACAATGGCCTTAACCGTCATCGAATGATCCTGATATCCAAGCTATTCGACTATTGACTATCAGACTGTTTGCAAGGAGTGTGTTATGACCGATTTCTTGTTTCGAGATTCGTTGCGTGAATTAGACCCTGAACTTGCGGACTTGATCGGCTACGAGATCGAACGCCAGAACCGCAAGCTGGTGATGGTGCCTTCGGAGTCCCTGGCGCCCTATGCCGTCCACGAGGCCCTGGCTTCGGCTTTTTCGCACATCTACGCGGAAGGGTATCCTAAAGAGCGCACCCGCACCATGACCGAGGCAGAGATTTTGGACTACGAGGCCGTGTTGGGCAACTATCGCCGCTACGCCGATCCGCGTTATTACAAGGGCGTGGAATACGCCGACGTGCTGGAGATGCTCACGCGCCGCCGCGTGGCCGAGGCTTTTGCGACCGCCGCTGCGCCGGCCGATCATCTCTACGTCAATGTGCAGACGCTCTCCGGCGCGCCGGCGAATACCGCCGTCCAGTACGCGCTGCTCAGCCCCAACGACACGATATTGTCAATGGCGCTGCACGTCGGCGGCCATCTGAGCCACGGCAGCCGGGTCGCTTATTCGGGCAAAACCTATAACGTGGTTTCCTATGGCGTTGACCCGCAGACTGAGCGCCTGGATTACGACGCGATTCGCGCGCTGGCGTTGGAGACGCGCCCCAAGCTCATCATCGGCGGCTACACCTCCTATCCCTGGGCGCCCGACTGGCTGAAATTCCGCGCCATCGCCGACGAGGTCGGCGCGCACTTGCTGGCCGATATCGCCCACGTCGCCGGGCTGGTCATCAGCGGCGATTACCCCAATCCCGTGGGCATCGCCGACGCGGTGACGTTCACCACGCACAAGACGCTCAACGGCCCGCGTGGCGCGGTCATCATCACCCACAAACAGAAGTTGGGCCGCAAATTCGACCGCGCCGTCTTCCCCGGATTCCAGGGCGGGCCGCATCTGGAGACCATCGCGGCGTTGGCGGCGACAATGCAGATCGCGCGCACTGAACAATTCCGCCAACTGCAACACCAGACGGTGCGCAACGCCGTCGCGTTGGCCGCGGCGCTGCAAGCCGCAGGCGTCCGCGTCCCCTACGGCGGCACCGACACCCACCTGCTGCTCTTCGACTGCAAGACGATTGTGGGGCCGGATGGCGCGCCCTTGATGGGCGATACGACCGCGCGCATCCTGGACATCGCCGGGATTGTGGCTAACCGCAACACCATCCCCGGCGACACGACTGCCGCGTATCCCTCCGGCGTGCGGATGGGGACGCCGTGGGTCACGCAGCGCGGCCTGCGCGAGCCGGAGATGCAGCGCATCGCGGAGATCATCGCCCGGCTGCTGCGCGGGATGCAGCCGTACAAAATCGAGCGGCGCGGGCGGGACGAATTCCGCGCGCGCGTGGACTTCGATACGCTGGAAGCGGCGAAGCTGGACATCGCGGCGTTGGCTGCACAAGCCGCCGCGCCGGCCTATGCTTCTTCTTGTGAACACAGGTGTCCTAGCGGTTACCCGCACTTCTATTACCTCAACGACGCGCCCACGGGCAACGGCGCTTTTGAGCGGCTGGAACTGGCCGGCCCGTTCGTCCGCGCTTTCGTGGAATGGCTGACCCCTTCGCGCACCACCGATATGGCTGATGGCGACGCGCGCCCCGTCACATTATTGGAAGCTGACGGGCGCGTGATGGCGGCGGGATGGCTTACCCGCGTCCACGCGCAGTCCTACTGGCTGGATGTGCCCACTGCCGCCGCGCCACGGGTGATGACGTGGCTGCGCGCCCTGGTGGATGGCTACGTCGCCACGGAGCGCGAAGATTCGCGCGATGTCTACGGGCGGCTGCACGTGCTGGACGCCGTGCGCGATCTGGGCGCGACGCCCGGCCCGGTCGCGGCGGTAACGCCGGAAACCGGCCCGTTCACCAAGCCGTACTTCATCGGCGCGTGGTCGCGCAAGGAGCCGGCCGGCGCGGCGCTGCCGGACTTCGTCTGGCGCGAACCGGAGAACGCGCCAGACGCTGCCGCTTCCAAGCTGCGCACAACGCACCTGAACGCCGTCCACCGGGCGATGGGCGCGCGGATGGTGCCGTTTGGCGGGTGGGATATGCCCGTTTGGTACACCGGCAACCTCGAAGAACACCGTGCCGTCCGCGAGGCGGCCGGCTTGTTCGACGTGAGCCATATGGGCTGTTGGGACGTGCAAGGGCCGGAAGCGGCGACGTTCCTCAACATGGTCTTGGTCAACGACGTGCATTATCTGGACGTCGGTCGCTCGCAATACACGGCCTTCTTCGGCGTGGATGGCGTCCCGCTGGATGATCTGTTGGTTTACCGGATGGCCGCCGAGCACTACCTACTGGTCGTCAACGCTTCCAACAATGACAAGGACTGGGCCTGGATCAACGCCGTGCTGCAGGGCGCGGTGTGCATTGATCCCAAGCGGCCCTGGGTGAAGTGGCAAGGCGACGGCGTGACGTTGCGCGACCTCCGCGACGCGGCGGCGGGGGTAGACATGCGCGCGGAGTTGGCGCTGCAAGGCCCCAAGTCGCGGGCGATCCTGTTGGCGTTGGGTGGAACGGCGGACGACCTGGCGCGCGTCAAGCATCTGCCGTGGGCCGGCATTGCCCGCGTCACCCTGGGCGATTTCGACGTGATCGTGAGCCGCACCGGCTATACCGGCGAGCGCGTCGCCTACGAGCTGTTCGTCCATCCCGACCAGTTGGTGGATTTCTGGAAAACGCTGTTGGAAATCGGCGCGCCCTCTGGCCTCAAGCCGTGCGGACTGGCGGCGCGCGACAGTCTGCGTCTGGAAGCTGGTCTGCCGTTGTACGGTCACGAAATGGCCGGCCCGCTCAACTTGACGATGGCGGAGGCTGGATTTGGCGGTTACATCAAAATCTACAAAGCGTTCTTCGTGGGGCGCGAGGCGTTCATTGCCCGCGACCTGCGCCGCGAGGGTCAGGTCATCCGCTTTGGCGTGCCGGAGAAGGGGCCGATGCCGCAGAACGGTGATCCCGTGGTGGACGACAAGGGGAAGGTCGTCGGCTTCGTCACGAGCTGCGCCATTGATACCGCAGGCCAGCAATTGGGACAGGCTTACGTGCGCGGCGCTTACACCGACGCCGGCGCGAAACTTGCGGTGTTAATCTCGCCGCGCCGCGAGCCGAAGCCGCGCGCGCAGCTCACACTAGGAGATCGCACGCAGTTGCCGGTGGAGATTGTGGTGTTGAGCCGCTTCCCGAAGCGGTAAGAGGTAAAGACAGACCTGACAGGTCCTTCAAGACCTGTCAGGTCTCAAGTAGTGTGTCGTCCGCGTCTGGATCTTCCCAAATGGGCAAGGTAAAGTAGAAAGACACCCCGCCATCAGGTTGGTTCCGCACCCAGATGTTGCCGCCGTGGGCTTCAACGGCCAGGCGGCAGAAGGCCAATCCCAGGCCGTAGCCGCGTGTTTGATGTTGCCCTGCGGCAAATTTGCTGAAGAGCCGCTTTTGCATCTCCGGCGGGATGGCCGGGCCGTTATTGTAGACTTCGACTTTTACCCAGTCGCCTTCTTGCGCGGCGGAGACGGTGATCCGTCCCTGCTGTTTGGGAACAAATTTGAGGGCATTGCTGAACAAGTTCTCGAAAATGCGCGTTACAAGTCCCCCGTCCACCCACAAGAAGGGCAAATCATAAGAGAGGGCAACATCCAGGCAGAGGTTGTTATTCGTGAGGATGGTTCTTTGCGCGATTTCTGCCACATGATCGGCGAGGATCAACGCCTGCGGGTGCAACTCGAAGCGTCCGGCTTCCAACCGGCTGATCTCCAGGATCATCTCCACCAGCTTTTTCAACCGTTCGGTGCTGGTGACGGCAATGTTGATTAGGTTGTCGGTGACATCGCTCATTTCGGGGTCTGTCAGGAGATGCAGAGAGTATTCAGCCGCCGAAAGGGGATTGCGCATATCATGCACCAGCATATCGAGCAAGTCCTGGCGCATCTTCTCCAGCGCCTTGGCCTCGGTCACGTCGTGGAAGAGAAACAGCGCCCCAAGCGATTGCCCCTGTTCCGCATAGACGACCCAGTTTTGCACCTGGAGCGACAATCCCCGCGTGGTTTCAAAAACAGGCATGGTCTGACTACTGGCGTCGTCGTCGGTGATGTCCGGAGGTACTTCTACGGTTGGCGGTTTGTTGACAACCTCCGTCAACCATTCCGCCAGTTTGGGCGTGCCAGGGGTTATCGCGGTGATGATTTCGGGTAAGGCGCGCTCTTCCCAAAATGCAGTGTTGCCGGGCAGCGCCAACATGTCCAGCATTGGCCCATTGATGTAGCGGATATCCAATTCCGATGTTTCCACATCCACTAGAATGATGCCATCGCGTGAAGATTCCAGAATGGCGCGCAACAGGCTTTCGCTTTTTTGGCTGTCCTCGTAGTGTTTGATGCGCACCAGGGCCGCTATGCCTTGTTGCACCATGGCCCAGGCCAGGACGGTTTCGTTCTCTTCCAGCGGGCGTTCTTCGGCCATAAGCACTGCCGCGATGCCGGAGCAATCTTGACCGGGTGAACAAACGGGGAAATAAACTACTTGCTTGGCGCCGACGGCTTCGACGTGTTTCCAGAAGGGGGGGATATCCTTATTCCTTGAACGCGACACCACAGACATTCGTTCTTCTTGACAACTGGTGAGAAACTCAAGTTCCCTGTCCCACACTGAGCCTTCCGCCCACAGCGATTTCAAATTTGGGCTTCGTACCGTGTACGTCTGTGCGCGTACCCACCGCTCTTCTTCGATGGTGTAGAAAACGGTGCCGATAGCACTGGTAATGTTATCGTGCAATGCGCGCAGCAGGAGGAAGATGATGTCGGAGCTGCTCATCTGTGAGAGGAACGCCGTGCTGATTTCGTAGAGGCGGCGCACAATTTGCAGTTGATCGCGCATCTGGTCGGCCAGTTGTCCGCGTTGCAGCGTCAAGGCCAGTTGGTCGGCGATGGTGATCAGGAGTTGTGTGACTTCCAGGGACAGGGTTTGCTTATTCAGCGTGCTGAGACGCATCACGCCGATGACTTGTCCTCCGATGATCAATGGCAGGTTGACGTGCGTTGTAGGGCCTTTGAAGTCGCCTACGGGCGGCTGGTCGCGTTCCACGATCATCCACTTTTGCGAAAAAGCGCGTCCTGGGCCGCCTTCTCCCGGCGCGAAGGTAACAGATTGGTCCGCATCGCCGGAGGTGCATCCCAGGCATACACTGAGCTTGAGGACTTGCTCATGTCTATCCAATAGATAGATCCTACCCTGCACCATATCGGCGATTTGCATAGCCTGATTGAGACCGGCGCGGAGAATTTCGTCCAGGTTGGTTTCGGTGTTGATAGTGGAGATGAGGGTGTACAGGCTTTCCAGGTAAGTTTGTCGTTGCCGTTGTTGCCGCGCGATGACTGGATCATCCGTGCGTCTGATGAGGGAGATCTCGTTTTCATACTGAAGCTGCGCGCTCTGGACCAGCGGCGCTAATAACGCGCTCCCCTGTTCAAGCAGGCTTTGCGAAAAAGTATCCGCGACTGCGGAAAAGGCGAACAGCCCCCTGGGATTATCGGCATGTGGGGGCACAGGGAGGAGCAACAGGGGTGTGACATGCTCCGGGATCATCAGGGTATGGCAGCCGCGGTGCGCGATGTATTTTTGCCAGCGCGTGGCGTATTTCTGTAGTGCAGCGTAGAGAACGGGAATTTCTGTCTGGTTGTAGTTAATGCAGTGCAATGGCGATTGGACATCGTTGAGCACAAGCAGGACAGCTTCCTGGGCGTGCATAATATCTGCGAAAAGCGTTAATGCTTTTTGCAGAGAAATTTGCCAGGGCACAGCACTGCTTAGGCGACAGATTTCAATAAGCTGTGCGATGAACTGCGTTTCATTCTCGGCGGTCACGTTCATCCCCCACTGTCATATTCTCATAATACCACAGTGTTGTGTGGTCTGCAAATGGCCCACTTGCCGGGTGCGTTTTAGGATCAGGGCGAGTTTGCGTGAGACCTGCCAGGTTTGCTGAAACCTGACAGGTCTGCATGGCGGTTTTTCTTGAAATTGAAATGCACCCCGCTTGCCCCTTACACGCCTTATGATAAAATGTGTGGCGTGGAACCGCGTATTGTGTTTATGGGAACGCCAGAATTTGCCTTGCCGACGCTGGAAAAACTCGCTTCGCACTATCTCCTCGTCGGCGTGGTGACGCAACCGGACCGTCCTGCTGGACGGGGCCGGCGTTTGGTCGCTTCCCCTGTCAAGGAATTCGCGGTGGCGGAGGGGATTCCTGTGTTCCAGCCGGAGCGACTGCGCGGCGTCGAAGCCGTCGAGCATGTCCGCACCTGGTCGCCGGATGTGATCGTCGTGGCAGCCTACGGCCAGATTTTGCGGCCTTCAGTGTTGGGAATTCCGCGCTTTGGTGTATTGAACGTCCATGCCTCCCTGTTGCCCCGGTGGCGCGGCGCGGCGCCCGTCCAGGCAGCCATCCTCGCTGGCGATGCTGTCACCGGTGTGACCATCATGAAAATGGATGAGGGGCTGGATACCGGTCCAATTCTGGCGATGCGCGAAGTGCCTATCGCGCCCGGCGAAACGGGCGGGGAACTGGAGGGACGGCTCGCGGCCATCGGCGCGCAAGTGTTGATTGAGGTTTTGCCCGACTATCTGAGCGGTCGCCTTCAGCCGCAGCCGCAGCCCGACGAGGGGGCGACGATCACGCGCCGCATCCCCGCGGAAGAGGCCGGCATAGATTGGACTCGTTCCGCCGCAGACCTGGAACGTCATGTGCGGGCTTTTGCGCCGACGCCGGGCGCCTTTACCGATTGGGACGGCGCGCGGTTGAAGGTTCTGCGCAGCGAAACTATCTCCGGCGATGCGGCTGCGCCGTTCGCGCCGGGTACTGTTTTCCTGTGGGGCAAGTTCCCGGCGGTGGTGACCGGGGAGGGTGCGTTGGTTTTGTTGCAGGTACAGATGGCCGGTAAGCGTCCAATGAGCGGCGATCTGTTTGTGCGTGGCAGAAAGGATTTACTGGGAGCCGTGCTAAGCTCCCGTAGGCCGGGCGAGTAGGAACGAGTCGCCCGGTCTATTTTTCGTTGGCGTTGGGATTGTGCGCTTGATGCGCCGGTGAGCCGGGCGTCGGCGGCACGAAGAAAAGAAAAATCAGATCATTATTTTTAAGGAGGTCCTATGTCAGGTCATAGCCATTGGCAAACCATTCGTCGGAAGAAAGAGGCGAATGATGCGAAACGTGGCGCGGTATTTACAAAAATGGCGCGCGAAATTGTGATTGCGGTACGTGAGGGTGGGGGCGGCGATCCCGATTCCAATATCCGCTTGCGGATGACGCTCGATAAAGCGCGCAGTATGGGAATGCCGAAAGACAACGTTGACCGCGCGATCCGGCGCGGCACCGGCGATGACAAAGATGGTGCCGAAATCGCCGAAATCACGTATGAGGGTTATGGGCCGAACGGCGTCGCCGTCATTATTGACGTGGTGACCGACAATCGTAACCGCGCCGTCGCTGCGGTGCGGCACGCGCTAACCCGGTCGGGTGGCGCGCTGTCCAACCCCGGCGCGGTCGCCTGGCAGTTCAACCGCAAAGGCGCCATCCATGTTGCTGCTGATGTTGATTTCGACGCCCTTTTCGAGGCCGCGGTGGAAGCCGGCGCTGAAGACGTGGTGCAGGGTGAGGATGAAGATGATCACGTCGTCTACACCGACCCATCCGATCTGCACGCGGTCAGCAGCCATCTGCGCGAACTGGATATTGCGGTCAACGAGGCTAACCTGGTGATGCTTCCTCAGAACGAAGTCGCTCTCGATGAGAAGAGCGCGGTTCAGGTGCTCAAGATGATCTCGGCGCTGGAAGAACTGGATGACGTTCAACAGGTCTTCTCCAATATGGAGATGACGGATCAGGCGATGGCGGCGTTCGAGGCCGCGATGGCGTAAATGTGCAGGAGGGCGAATGGTTAATTCGCCCTCCACAAACCCGCTCATGGCATCTAAGCGCGTCTTGGGTGTTGACCCCGGCACGGCGCTCACGGGATACGCTGTCGTCGCAGAGGAAGGGGGACGACTGTCCCTTGTCGCCATCGGCGTCGTGGATACGCCGGCGAAGATGCCGCTTCCGGCGCGTTTACAGCATATCTACGCCGGCTTGTGCGCGGTGATTGCGGAACACAAACCGGAGGCCGCCGCCGTCGAGCAGTTGTTCTTCAGCCGCAACACGCGCACGGCGATGACGGTGGGCGAGGCGCGGGGAGTAGTGTTGCTGGCCCTGGCCGACGCCGGCCTTTCGATTGCGGAGTACACGCCGATGCAGATCAAGCAAGCGGTGACCGGTTACGGCAGCGCGGACAAACATCAGGTGCAGGAGATGGTGCGCCTGCTGCTCGCGCTGCCGGACATTCCCCGCCCCGACGACGCCGCCGACGCTGCGGCGGTGGCGATTTGTTGTCTGCATCGGGCCAAGTTGGACGGATTACTCGGAACGTGAGGTAAACGGATGATCGCGCGGCTAGAAGGGATAATCCTCAGCGCCGAAGAGGGCGTCGTGATCCTTGATGTGGGCGGGGTAGGCTTCGCCATTCACATCCCTCTTAACGTGACGCTTGCCGTAGGCAAACGGGCGATGCTCTTCACCCACCTGCATGTCCGCGAGAATGAGCTGGCGCTCTATGGTTTCCCCGACCAGGATCAAAAAGACCTGTTCGAGCTGTTACTGGGCGTCTCTGGCGTCGGCCCCAAGGCGGCGTTGAGCGTGATGGGGACGCTCTCCCCGGACACGCTGCGCCGCGCCGTGCTCAACGGGCAGCCCGAGGCGCTCTCGCGCGCGCCCGGCGTGGGCAAGAAGACCGCCGAAGCTATCGTCCTGCACCTCAAGGACAAGATGAAGCGGCAGGGCGTCGCGGCGGTGGAATTCGCCGAGGATGACGCCGATGTCATCGCCACGTTGACGGCGCTCGGTTTCAGCATCGTCGAAGCGCAGCGCGCGCTGCAACAACTGCCCCGCGACGAGAAGCTCTCCCTGGACGAGAAAATCCGCCGGGCGCTGTCGCTGCTCGGACGATAAGCCGGCTTAACGCCGGGTGGACTTCCGAATGAATTTTTTCCGATGTTTGCCGCGATTTTCCCTCATCCTCTTGCTGTTGACGGCCTGCCTGCCCCCGCGTTTGCCTCGCGTGATCAAAATTGGTCTCGTCGCGCCGTTCGAGGGACGCTATCGCTACGTCGGGTATGACGCCATCTACGCGGCGCGCTTGGCCGTGCGGGAGATCAATGCGGCCGGCGGCGCTGGCGGCTGGATGCTGGAGCTGGCGGCCTACGACGACCGCGCCGACCCGGAGATGGCGCGCGCAGCGGCCCGCAACCTCGTTGTTGATCCCGACGTTGTCGCCGTGATTGGGCATTATCGGCCGGCCAGCACCGAAGCGGCGGCTACGGTGTATGCTGAAGCCGGGATGCCGCTCCTCGCGGTGGGGGCGTGGCTGACGCCGACCGATGTTTCGGTGTGGCACATAGCGCCATCGCCGGAACAAGTGGCTGGGGTGATGGCGCAAACGACGCCGTTGGCGCCGGGTCACAGCGACGACGCTCCCCCTGCTGTGTTGGGCGGAATCTTTCCCTTTGCTTCTTCCCTGGTGGAGGGGACGTTTTTGTTTACCTCCACACTGTTCGAGGAGAAGGGCGAATGGCGCGCGGGGACACTGTTCGTCACACCCTATCCCTTGCCGCGCGATCTCCCTGACCTGGAAGTGTGGACTGCGGCCTATCGCGCCGTCGGCCCGCACGTTCCCGCTCCCGGCGTCTACGCTCTGCCGACTTACGAAGCGGTTTACGCGCTTGCCGAGGCTATCGCCAGAGCGGGAGAGCCAGGGTCGCTTGCGCGCGCGGGCGTGGCGACGATGTTGCCCGATGTTCAGCGCGCGGGGATGTTGGGGACGGTCACTTGGGATACGGCGGGGTATTGGCAAGCGATGCCGCTGTATGTCTATGTTTGGGAGCAGGTTGGGGCGCGTCTGGTAGACGGTAGACGGTAGACGGGAGAGGAGAGAGGGGAGATAGGAGAGGGGAGAGGGGAGAGGGGAGATGGGGGATGGGAGGGAGGCGGTGAGTCGGGTGGGGATGGGAACGAAGGGCAAGGTGGTGGTGGGCGTGTTCCTGGCGGCGTTCGCTGCGCTCGTCATCCGCAACGCCTGGCTCTCCGATGACGCCTACATCACCTTCAGGACGGTGGATAACTTCGTCAACGGCTACGGGCTGACGTGGAACGTCGCCGAGCGGGTGCAGACGTACACGCATCCCCTGTGGATGTTCCTTGTATCGGCGGTCTATGCGGTCACGCGAGAAATCTTCTTCACCAGCTTGATCCTCTCCATCGGACTCTCCCTCGTTGCGGCGGGAATCATCGCTTTTCGGATGTCGCGCTCGGTGTGGCTGGCGTGCGCGGGCCTCGCGGCGCTCACGCTGTCTAAAGCCTTCATTGATTATTCAACCTCCGGTCTGGAAAACCCCCTGGCGCACCTGCTCCTGGCCCTCTTTCTGCTCATCTACTTCAACCTCGATTTGCCCTCCCCCTCTTCCCCCGTCTCCCGTCTACCGTCTACCGTCTACTATTTAGCCTTTCTGGCGGCCCTCGGTATGGTCAATCGGTCGGATATGCTGCTGTTTTACGCGCCGGTCATCCTGTGCGTTTTGGTCAAGCTGCGCAGTCTGAAGGGCGTTGGCGTGGTCGCGCTCGGCTTTCTGCCGTTTATTGCTTGGGAGCTTTTCTCGCTCTTCTACTACGGCTTCCCGTTCCCCAACACAGCCTACGCCAAGTTGACCTCGGCCTTGATCAGCCGTCACGATTTGATGATCGAAGGCCTGAACTATCTGCGCAATTCACTGCGAGCGGATACCATGACGCTGGTCGTCACGGCTTTGGGGATGGTGGTTCCATTTCTCACCCGCGAATGGCGCAAGCTGCCGGTTGTGGCGGGGATCGCACTTTATCTGCTGTACGTGATCTACGTTGGCGGCGACTTCATGAGCGGACGTTTTCTCACCGTGTCGCTGTTCGCGGCGGCGGCGCTCGTGGTGAGCAGTCCCCGGTTGGCCGATGCGCGGACGATGCAAGCGGCGCTGCTGGCGGGCGTGGTCCTTGTGGGACTGAGCGCGCCGTATTCGCCGGTGGTAGCGAGCGGCGACAAGGGCGCGCGCACCGGTACGGAGCCGGGTTGGATTCGCGGGCGCAGCATCGTGGACGAACGCGCCAATTATTACCACAACACCGGTCTGCTGCGCGCTTTTCAACAGTCCGCCCCCTTGCCCGATCATGATTGGGCAGTGGAAGGCCGCGCTGCGCGAGAGGCCGCCCCGCTGGTCGTGGAGAAAGGCTCGGTGGGCTTTTACGGCTATTTTGCCGGCCCCCAGGTCTACGTGGTTGATATGCTGGGTCTGGGCAATCCGCTGTTGGCGCGGTTGCCGCTCGCCGACCCGGATTGGAGCGTCGGTCACTTTGGACGGCTGATGCCGGACGGCTACCGGGAAACACTCGAAACGGGCGCGAACCGCATCGCCGATCCGCACCTGGCGATGTATTACGATAGGCTGGCGCTGGTC
>DAOUAQ010000287.1:0-7833 GCA_034433375.1 Anaerolineae bacterium
ACCGGCGCGCCCGGCGCGGCCCGTGTCGCCAGATAGGCGGCGGCGGCGGTGGCGGAGTTGAGCACGTGCTCGGTCGTCGTCGTCACCCCCATGCGCTCCAGTTTCTCGACGTATTGCTCTGGCGTCTTGCTGGCGTTGTTCGTCGCCAGGACGTAGCCGATATGCCGTGATTCGAGCAGCGCGAAGAAGTCGCGCAGGCCGGGCAACGGCGTCTCCCCGCGCCAAAGCACGCCGTCCATGTCGCAGATCACACCCTTGATCCCGTCCCAATCCAACGACGCAGCCTGCCGCGCCAACAAGGCTTCGTAGGCGGCAGGGGTATCCACGTCGGTCAAAATATCGGGATCGGCGACGGGCATCGTCACGAGATCATCGGGATAGGCGGCAAACAGGGCGCGTCCGCCGATGTCGCCGGAAAGTTGCGCCAGCTCGGCGAAGAAGCGCCGCGCGAAGAGCACCGGCATCCCGCGCCGCCCTTCGCGTCCCACGGGGACGACAATCCCGGCATCGTGCTGCTGCCAGTGCGTCACCAACGAGCGCAAGAAGCGCGCGTCCACCAAAGGCTGATCGACCGGTAAAAAAATCGCCGCATCCACTGAAGCAGACAGCGCCGCCACGCCGAGGCTGAGGCTCGTGCTCATCCCTTCTTGCCAGCGATAGTTGCGCAGCACGAGCACATCGCGCCCGGCAAGGGTGGGCGTCACCTGCTCGGCCTCCGCGCCCACCACTACCACGACAGGCGACAGTCCTGCCATCCACGCCATATCCGCGACGTGGGCGATGAGCGGGCGACCCTGCCAGGGCAGCAGTTGCTTGGGCGCGCCGAAGCGCGTGGAGCCACCGGCGGCCAGGATAACTGCGGCAATTGTGGATTCAGACATAACAGCCTCTTTTTTCATCAGCAGATTGAGCAGATGAAGCAGATTTTTATCTTTTAGTGCGGTAAAACCTGCACTATCCAAGCGCATCACAAGGACTTTACACTTCCTACAAATACAGTATAATAGACTATGAAAGCGGAACGTAAGACCAGATCAGGCTGGAAGGTGGTTTATCCACTCTCCCCGGCAATGTCCGGAGCAAGTCTATCTGGGGGTTCCGTTTTTTGTTGCCTCATTGCCAGCCACCCGGCTTTCAGTGTCGCCCAGGCAGCCACTTTTACATTTGCGATTTTATCTCCCAAAATATGCAAAGAATCATCCCGCCCGTTGTACCTGTCATAGGCAGCACCGGCCACAAAATCAGCTAATTGCACTAATGAACTTCGCTGACTATCCACATGGATAAGATTGAGTGTTCCCGTGGCTGGCCAATGACGATAAACAAATGTATTGACACGGGCAAATTGAGCAGGTGTTGTGAAATGGCGATCCAAAGCAACACTTTGGTTAGGATAATACTCCCAGCACAAAGCTAACAGCTCACACACCAACACCGCGTAATTTTCCGGGCTATCCTCAATACGCCGCCCTTGTTTATCTACGACAAGTGTGAAACACTGCACTTCCGTCGCGGCTAGATGCCCCAGAACATCCGTGCGGACCCGATGACTGGCGTTGCGCCATTTTAATTCAGTCGCAGGTTTGCGAGCGCGTTTGAGCCGCTTGCCTGTTCGCAACGCAACGCGGTTGACGATATGGGCCACGGATTCTGGATGCGGCGTTAGCACAGCGGCTAACACGAACCAGGGTGACGTCGCCGTTAAGGCCCCGCTTTCATCTACACCAGTATGGACAAATTGAAACGTCATACGTGCGCCCAGAACCGCTGAATGATTTCCTCTTCCAGTCGGTCGCGCATGTAGGCGAGCGGGACGCGCTCTACCGCCGAGCGCAAAAATCCCTGGACGATCAGCCCTTCGGCGTCACGGGTGGGCAGGCCGCGCGCTTGCAGGTAGAACAATTGCTGCGGATCGATGCGCGAGGTGGTGGAGCCGTGGCTACAGCGGACGTCGTTGCAGCGGATTTCCAGGCCGGGGATCGAGTGCGCGTGCGCGTCGCTCAACAGCAGGTTGTTGTTCGCCTGATAGCCTTCCATCCCGGCGGCTTCTTGCTCGGCGCGGATCATCCCGTAGAAGACGGTGCGCGCTTGATCGCGCAGCACGTTGCGGTAGAGCAGATTGCTGTGCGTGTTGGACGCGCGGTGATGCTGGTACGTGCTCTGATCGAAGTGCTGGTCGCCCACGGCGAAGGCATAGCCATGCATCTGCGCCCGCGCGCCGGGCGCGTTGAGCGATGTGGTGAGGAAATCCTTGCTCATGCGCCCGCCAAGCGCGCCGTTGACCCACACAAAATTGGCCTCCTGCGCGAGATTGGCCTCTTGCACGCTCAATGAATGACGCGCCTCGCCCCAATGCTGAAAACTGGCATAGCGCACAAAAGCGCCTTCCTCGGCGTAGATTTCGACCATTTCGAGGTTGAGTTCGGGCTGACGCTCCTGCGAGACGCGGTCCTGGATCAACGAGACGCGGCTGCCCTTCTCGGCGATGATGAGCGTGTGATGCAGACCGCTGCCTGAATCAGCATCATACGCAACCAACGATTGTAACGGGCGGGAAACCCGCGCGCCCGCCGGGACGTAGACGAACGTGCCGCCGTGCCACAGCGCCGCGTGCAGCGCCGTCAGCTTGTTGAAATCGGGGCTAGTGGTGCGACCTTGCATCCAATAGCGGCGGATCAGGTCGCCGTGGGTGTGCAGCGCGCGGTGAAGATTATCGAAGATCACACCACTGCGGATATCCTCAGAACGCATCGTCTGGTACGAGTTCGCATCGTTGCAATGAACGAGCGTGCCGGAGACCAGGTTCTCCGGGGCCATGTTGTGATGCCAGCACGGCGGGAGATCGTCCAACGCAGCATGGTCGCGCTGCGCCAACACCACGCGCAGCGAATCCAGCGGGAAACGATGCAGCAGTGTGCGCCGCCACGCTTCCTCTTTTGGATGTGGGAGCGGCATCTCCTGCGCCAGCGCCCAGGCTTCGCGGCGCGCCTCGCGCATCCAATCCGGTTCGGCGTAGAAGTCGGACAGCGCCTCGACATCACGCAGTCTCACAGCCGGGAACTCTGGGGACGTTTGTGCGGCGCTCATCCGACGGAACCCTCCATTTGCAGGTCGATCAAGCGGTTCAACTCGACGGCGTACTCCATCGGCAATTCCTTCACGAACGGCTCCAAAAAGCCGCTGACGATCATCGCCGCCGCGCGTTTTTCGCTCAAGCCCCGGCTCATCAGGTAGAAGAGCTGGTCTTCGCTGATTTTGCTGACGGTGGCCTCATGCTCGATGTGCGACTCGTCCTCGTGTACGTCCATGTAGGGATAGGTGTCGGTGCGCGATTGGGGATCGAGCAACAGCGCGTCGCAAGTCACTTTGGAGTGCGCGCCAACCGCGCCATTCGCCACCCGCACCAGCCCCCGGTAGTCGGCGCGCCCGTTCCCCTTGCTGATCGACTTCGAGGTGATGAGCGAGGACGTGTGCGGGGCCAGGTGAATCGCCTTCGCGCCGGCATCGTAGTGCTGGTTGTCGCCGGCGAAGGCAATCGAGAGAATCTCACCGTGCGCGCGCGGGCCTTTCAGGACAACGGCGGGGTATTTCATTGTAATGCCGCTATTATGGACAATGAAACCTTCTGCAACAAAGTTACCCGTGCCCTCAACTTCAATATCCCACGTCGGCACATCTGAAGATGAAGGTTCACCGACAAGCACATCAACCACTTCAACAGTCTCCGGTAGTTCGATATTGGAACGTCCAATGTGACGGTGCTGCTTCAGTGCTGAATTGGGTACCAATAACATCTTCTGTTTTGTTTCTTCACAAACGTAATCCAGTAATCGGGGATCAACCGGCAATTCAACCCTGTGTGAACCGTGCGCTGTCGTAGTGTAGCCCATAATCACAACCTGACGTTCTTCGGCAAATTCCGTATAAATCCGTGGGGTAATGCCCAATGTAACAGCTAATCGCGCCACATCTTGTAGGAGTTGCCGGTTCACAGATTTAATCAGGATTCGGCGCTTTGAAATCGGCAGCGTACCATCCGCATCAATATACCCGGCCAAAAACGCCAGCCGATGACTCTCAGGCGTCGAGAACACCCATGCCGGAATACGTTTTGTATCTGCCGTTCCTTCGAGTCCTTGCAAGCCAAACAAATCGGCCAGTTCAACCGAATTCCACGTCAATTGGACGCCGTCTTTTCGCTCGGTTGGCGGGGTGTCTATGATTTCGGCCATGCATCGGATTAATTTAGCGCGCGCCCGATTGTTACGGGGAATAGAAAAACCTACTTTGGCATACTTCGTACCACCATTTTGAGCTGGCTGGCGGTAGATATTGCCATCGCCTAAAAACAGACCAAAAAGCCACATCAAATCCACTGTGCTGTATTTTGGCAGCGTGAGACGTGAAGCGCGCTCACGCGTCGCCTCAAACACATCCGTGTGTTGATTGCGTGAGATAAAGGTAGTTTCGACTTCCGGCATCTTTAACGGATAAGCAGAACCAAAATCCACCGAATGACGCGGAATAATTGCCTGCCGCAATTGGTCGGCGCGAACGTAGGCTAATTGGTAACGCCCTAACTTTCTAGGCCGCTCCGGCGTGTAAGTGTAAGAATAAAACGGGTGATTATCTGTAACCCGCAGCCGTCTCTCGCCATACGCCACTTCACGCACACGCTGATACCCGGAAAAGCGTTTTGCCAAAACTTTACGGAAGACCAACTGTCCGCTTGCTTCATCGAAAGATAGCACTTCGTCGCCAACTTCAAGCGCCTCGATTGGCCGTAACCCGGTGGGCGTTGTTACCATAGAGCCTTCGGCCAGACAGCCCAAGTTGCCATCGACCCAGGCCATCACGCCGTCTTCTTCCACCACCGCGCGCTGCGTGACCAGGTTGTAAACGTTGGTTGACCAGTTCTGAATCGTCGTGTAACGCGCTTGCGCGCCCTTGCCGACGAAGATTTCGATGACGCCGGTGTGCAGGGCAGCGGTTGTATATTGAGGCGCCGTGCAATTGTGCGAGATAACGCCTTCACAGAGATAAGACTCCTCTTCTTCAACCGAGAAATTGTAAACCTCGGTCTGCATTTCCTCAACAGTAATCGAGCGAATTGGGACATACAAATATTGCGCGTCTAAATGGAATGGCGAACCACTCCTACTGCCGTCTGGCGCTGGTCTATCAACCATTTCTCCAAACTGCGCGTTATAGGGAGAAGCAATAATAACAGCATAAAGAGGTTGACGCGGCGCTTTGCGTTGTTGCATATTCACAGAAGCAGGTATCCCCAAACGTAAAAGCGCATCACGAAAAGCATAGGCCAAACTGCGGGAAATGGAGTTATAGCGAAACATGTTTTTTCTAGGCCCATAACTGCCGTCACCGCGCCACATACCACGCACGAACTCCCTTAGTAAGGATAATGGCGACTCTAGCACCCAATCAGGTACATGCTTATCATAAGCCGTGCTCCCAAATTCATAAGCAAAAGCCCGCGCTATTTCTGTAGAACAAAGGACCAAAGTTTGTCCATTTTGATAAACTTCGTTCTCGATTGGCGCTTTTTTGCCATAACGGGTCAACAATGCAATAGCATCTTCAATATACTCCGTTTCGTGTGCGCCAAAAGACAAGGTCAGATAATGTTCGTTACTGATATGACCTTCAGAAAAGAAATAGCCTAGCAACCGATAAAACTCCGGTTCTTGAGGAAAACTGACCTCTCGTTCGATAGCTGTCAACATCCCTACTGGACGTAATGTGATTGTGACCCGTGGAGAGGATTCTGCCTGACTGGCCGGTTGTCTCACAGGAATGACAAGATAATCTCCCACAGAAAGCTCTGAAGCCGGCAACCATTGCGGGACAAAGATGCGATTACGCTCATGTCTACGTTGACGTTTAACAGCCAAGAATGGATGTTCTTCAGTCACGCGCAATTCTTGCGCGGTATCGCCATAATAGCGAATCGTATAAATCTTACCGTTATATGGCCGGCGCATCGTATAGTAGACTTTGCGATAACGTCTTGTGTGCGTAATCACTTCATCGCCGGCAACAATTGTTTCTATCGGTTTGAGGCCATCCCGTGTGGCAACACGACTTCCGGCTAAAAAGCAACCTTCGATGTAATGCACATTGCTGCCATTTTCAGCAATAATAATTGTGCGTTCGAACTGCCCTAAACTCTGCGCGTTGATACGGAAGTATGCCTGTAATGGGATTTCCACATCCACACCTGCCGGAACGTAGACGAAGCTGCCGCCCGACCAGAAGGCGCTGTTCAACGCGGCGAATTTGTTGTCGGCAATAGGGACGACGGTGCTGATGTACTTCTGGACAATTTCGGGGTATTGCTGGACGGCGGTGTCCATATCCACGAAAATGATGCCGTGGCTCTCCCACTCGGCTTTGAGCGAGCTGTAGACCGACTCGGAATCCATCTGCGTTTCGACGCCGGCGAGGAACTTGCGCTCGGCTTCGGGGATGCCCAATTTGTCGAAGGTGTCTTTGATCGCGTCGGGGACGTCGTCCCAGGTGCGCGCTTTTTCAGGGGCGGCGCGCATGAAGTAGTAGAATTCCTCGAAATCGAGCGCGCCCAGGTCCACCCCCCACGTCGGCATCGGCATCCGGTTGAAGATGTCCAGCGCCTTGAGGCGGAAATCCAACATCCACTGCGGCTCGTTTTTGAGCGCCGAGATGCTACGCACGACGTCCTCGCCGAGACCGCGCCGCGACTGGTGCGCGTAATCGATCTCGGTCTTGAAATCGTACCGCTGCTGTTCTTTGAGATCGCGGAGATCATCGTGCGGCGTCGCCATAGACTAGCTCCTCACGCGCACTTCTTCTTTGACCCAGTCGTAACCTTTTTCTTCCAACACGTCCACCAGGCTGGCGTCGCCGGATTGGAAGATGCGCCCGTCGTAGAAGATGTGGACGAATTGCGGATAGATGTAGTTGAGCAGCCGTTGGTAGTGCGTGATGACGAGGATGCCCATATTGAGTTCCTGCTGCAAGCGGTTGATGTTCTCCGAGACGATGCGGATCGCGTCGATATCGAGGCCGGAGTCGGTCTCGTCGAGAATGGCGAACTTGGGCTTGAGCAGCGCCATTTGCAGGACTTCGGCGCGCTTTTTCTCGCCGCCGGAGAAGCCCTCGTTGAGGTATCGCTGCAAGAAGGCCGGATCCATCTTGAGCTTGTCCAGATCTTCGTTCAGCTCTTTGCGAAATTCGCGGAAGGGAATCAGATGCGCGTTGAGCCGTCCGCGCGCGCCGGGCTGCGCTTTGGCGCTATAGCCGCGCATCGCGCTGGTCGCCGCGTGCAGGAACGTGTTCAGGGTAACGCCGGGGACGGAGACGGGATACTGCATCGCCAGGAACAGGCCCCGCCGGGCGCGCTCATCAGGCGGCAGTCCCAGAAGACTTTCGCCGTTGATAAACACGTCACCCCGCGTTATCTCGTAATGCGGGTGGCCCGTCAGCGCGTAGGAAAGCGTGCTCTTGCCGGAGCCGTTCGGCCCCATCAGCGCGTGGGTTTCGCCTTGCCGCACGACGAGGTTCACGCCCTTCAGAATTTCTTTGCCTTCCACGTTGACGTGCAGATCACGAATTTCCAGCGTCACCGGCTCCATACCTTACTCCTCCAGTTATGTCAACGGATTGAACGGATTTGAACGGATTTTTGTCTTACCTATCCGTTTCATCCGTTTGATCCGTTGACAGTATAGGCGAAACGGGGATTTTGTCAAGGTTTTTTCTTACAAATTCAAAGTCAAATCCCCAGAAAAAAACGGCCAGCATCGCAATGCTGGCCGTCGAAATCACAACACGAGC
>DAOUAQ010000288.1:0-16897 GCA_034433375.1 Anaerolineae bacterium
GCCCCCCCACGCCCGAACCGTGGGCCGAGGGCGAGAAAATCCCGTGGAACGATCCCGACTTCAGCGCGCGGATGCTCAAGGAGCACCTTTCGCAGGAGCACGACGCCGCCAGTCGCCGCTTTGCGACGATTGACATGCACGTGGCCTGGATTCATCAACACGTCCTGGGCGACAACCCCACCCGCATCCTTGACCTGGGCTGCGGGCCAGGACTGTATGTCAGCCGGTTGGCGCGTCTGGGGCATACGGGCGTGGGCATTGACTTCTCGCCGGCTTCCATCGCCTACGCCAAAGCGCAGGCCATGCGCGAAAATCTGCCCGTCACGTACCTTGAGACCGACATCCGCCGCGCGGAGTATGGCGCAGGCTACGGGCTGGCGATGCTGATTTACGGGGAGTTCAACGTCTTTAGCCTGGCGGATGCGCAGCTTATCCTGAAAAAAGCCCAGCGCGCGCTGCGGCCTGGCGGGCGTTTGCTACTTGAGCCACATACATTTGACGCAATTCAGAAAACAGCAAAATTTCCCAATTCCTGGTATACTACAAGTAGTGGACTGTTCTCGGAGCAGCCGCACTTGTGTCTGACTGAGAACTTCTGGGATGACGAACAAAAGACGGCGACCGAGCGATACTTTATCATTGACGCGGCAACAGGATTCGTCACGCGGCACGCGGCGACGATGCAGGCTTATACCGATGAAGAGTACGAGTTGTTGCTGGCAAAATGCGGATTTCACGATGTGCGCTTCTACCCATCCCTGACAGGCGAGGTAGAAGAACCGCACAATTGGCTGTGCGCCATCACGGCGCAGAAATAAGGCGGAACCGGCGGGATGCGCTGGGCAATGAACCCAGACAGCATATAGTGCTCTGTGTACGAAGGAGGTAACGGATGGTCAAGGTTCTTTATGTTGAGGATGAACCATTACAGCGGGAATTGGTCAATCAATTGCTTCAGTTGGCGGGCATCGAAATCCAGTTGGCCGAGAATGGACTGGAAGGCGTCGAGAAGGCACGCGAATGGGAGCCGGACGTTATTCTGATGGACATTCGTATGCCTGGGCTGAACGGTTTCGAGACCATCGAACAGATCCAACAGATCCCCGCCATCGCCAAAACACCGGTGGTAGTGCTTTCAGCATGGGCGACGGCGCAGCATACAGCGCGGGCCAAGGCGCTGGGTGTCAAATGGTACATCACCAAACCATTTAACCTGGATGACTTGGTCAACACTGTCATGGATGCGTATGCATCCCGCAACTAAAAGCAAACGCTCGGATCTGAACCGTCTGCACTATCCCTTCCCAGGGACCTCTGTGCAATTATGCCAGCACGTCATGCTGCGGATTCCATCCCCTCAATGACTCAAAATCGGCCATGAAGGACGAGACAAAATCAAAGCCCGTTAACCCAAAAACCTGAGGAGCATACAACGTCATGAGTAAACAGAAGGGAAAATGGCAGACCCCCACGGTCGTCTTCCAACCCCGCGTTCATGCGGGCCTAAAAGCCGGCATTGACTATCTCATCAACGCCATCAGCCCGACACTTGGCCCATATCCACGGCTGGTGCTGTACGATACCACCGTGGGCGCAACCGGGCGGCTGCCGGAGATTTTGGACGATGGCGGCACGATCGCCCGGCGCGTCATCGGCATCGCCGACCGCGACGCCGATGTAGGCGCGATGCTGGTACGCCACATGCTGTGGAGGCAACACGAAGAGGTGGGGGATGGCACGGCCACCACCGCCGTGTTTTTCCAGGCGATTTACGACGCCGGCGCGCGCTACATCGCAGCCGGCGGCAATCCAATGCGGCTGCGCGTCTACCTGGAACAGGGTATGCGCGTGATTTTGAACGAGCTTGGCACGATGACTATGCACCTCGAAGGCAAGGAGCAGTTAGCGCGGCTGGCTGAAACAATCTGTTATGATCCGCCGATGGCGAAGCTGCTAGGTGAAATCTTCGACATCATCGGCGAATACGGGCGGCTCGAACTCCGTAGCAGCCAGAGCCGCGAAACGGAACGTGAGTACGTCGAGGGGATGTATTGGGACGGGGGCGTTCTCTCGCGCAACATGATTGTCAATGCGCCGGGGATGCGGGCAGAATTGGAAAACCCGGCTCTGCTGCTCACCAATCTCGACATCGAAGACCCACAAGATTTGATCCCCGTGCTGGCGATTGTCATCCGCCTGCAAATCGCGGGGCTGGTTATCGTAGCGCGCAAGCTCTCTGATGCGGTGATGAGCCTCATCACGCTGAATCAACAGCAACAGCGGATCAAGGCGCAGATCATCGCCGTCCAAACGCCCGGTGTAGCGGCGGATGCCCAGCAGAACAACCTGGCGGATTTGGCCGTGCTCACCGGCGCCCATCCTTTTATCCACATCACGGGCGAAAAACTCAGCCGCATCAAGCCCAACGACCTGGGACAGGCGCGCCGGGTTTGGGCGACCAAGGATCACACTGGCATTATCGGCGGCAAGGGCAACCCGCGCGCGCTGCGCCAACACATCGCCGGGCTGCGCCATGCCTGCGCCAAAGCCGAGACCCCGGCAGACCGCGAGGCCCTGCGACAACGTATCGGCGTCCTGATGGGCGGTTCGGCGACGCTGTGGGTCGGCGGTATGACCGAGACCGAGTTAAACTTCAAGAAAGAACTCGCGCGGCGCACGGCTGAGGCGCTGCGCGGCGCCATTCGGGAAGGCGTCGTCCCTGGCGGCGGCGTCGCGCTGCTCAATTGCCGGACGGCGCTGAAGGAGCGTCTGGCGCAGGCCGAAGAACCAGAAGAACGCGCCGCCTACCACATCCTCCTGCAAGCCATAGAGTCCCCCACCCGCACGATCCTGCGCAACGCAGGTATTGAAGGCGGCGCCGTCTTCGCTGACATCATCGCGGCCGGCGATGGCCACGGCTTCGATGTACACGCCGGACGCATCGTGAATATGGCCGACGCCGGCATCTTTGACGCTGCCTCCGTGACCAGGGCAATCGTCAACAACGCGATCAGAACCGCCGCGATGGCGCTCACCACGGACGTCGTCGTCCATCGCAGCAATCCGCCGCAATCCACAATGACGGAGTAGAGGTCATCCATGTCTGAAAATACAGCTTCCGATCTCGTTTACGCCATCACCTGCACACCGGATCATCTGTGCTTTGCCGCGCGCGCCGCCGGGTTGTTCCGCTCGACGGATGGCGGGCGCACCTGGCAACCGGCCTATGCCAACCTGGGGCTTACGGAACCACTCCCCACCACTTCGGTGGTTGTTTCGCCGGACTTCACCCGCGACCGCAGCGTCATCGCCGGAGTCAACGGCGGCGCGGTCTACTCGTCCGATGGCGGCGAGACGTGGCAGGCGGCGACACTGGCCTCCCCGCCGCCCGTCGTCTCTGCGCTGGTCATCTCGCCGAACTTCGTCGAAGATGGCATCGTCCTGGCCGGGACAATGGAAGACGGCATCTTCCGCTCGGCGGATCGCGGCAGCCGTTGGGTGGCCTGGAACTTCGGGTTGCTCGATCTGAACGTGCTTTGTCTGGCGATTTCGCCGGATTTCGCCCATGACGAGACGCTCTTTGCCGGCGTTGATACCGGCATCTTCCGCAGCACCAGCGGCGGGCGCGCCTGGCGCGAAGTCGAGTTGCCCTTCGGCTTCGATCCGGTGCTAAGCCTGAAATTGTCGCCGGGCTACGCGCAAGATGGCGCGCTCTTTGCCGGGACGGAATCCCACGGGCTGTGGCGTTCCACCGACCGGGGCAAAACCTGGGTGCGCGTCGGGGCGGATGTAATCACAGCCTCGGTGAACGGCATCGTGATCGCACCGGATTTTGCGGCGTCGCGGGCAGTTTTGGTTCTGGTGGAAGACACGCTCTACCTTTCAAGGGATGGCGGCGAATCCTGGGCAGAATGGCCTGTCGAGGTGGTGGGGATGACTGCCGTGACCGCGCCATGGGATCTCGATATGCCGCTTCTCGTCGGCCTTATGGGCGGCGATGTGGTTCAGGTTGCGCCACCTGTATGATCACACTGCGCGTATAGGTAAACTGACCTGACTATCAAACAAATGGACAAGGCTAAGTGTTACAGTATTCAGCTTATCTGATCCTGGCGCCACTAGCAGCCATTGTTTCAGTTGGCGTGCTGCTCTATGCATGGCGCTATCAGGTATCGCAAGAAATGCCGGCTTTGAGATGGCTGATGTTTACCGTCGTGGGCTGGCTGACGTGTAACATCCTCGACCTTGCCACACCCACAGAAGCCGGGACGATATTCTGGGCAAAAATGGGCTATCTTTTTGTCACCAGCACCGCGCTGACGTGGCTGAGATTTGCCCTGCGTTATACCGACAAACATGAATGGCTCAAAGCCTCGCGTTTTGCGTGGTTCTGCATCATCCCCTTGATCAGCGTCATTGTCGCCTTCACCAATGAAAGCCATAGCCTGATGTGGAAGACCTACACCTTTCTTCCGGTGGGCAGTGCGCTTGCCATTCACATTACCCGCCATGGTTTCTGGTTTTACGTCAATGTCTTCAACGAATACTTACTGGTGTTCATTGGCGCGCTCTTGATCATCCGGCAATCCTTCCAATCGTTCAACCTGTACCGCCAACAGAGCATCTGGCTGGTCAGCGGCGCGCTGATGCCGATTGTTGGCAATCTCATCTACGTTTTCAAGCTTATCCCAGGCTTGCAGCAAGATTACACCTCGGTGATGTTTGCGATGGGCGGCATTGCTCTCTCGATTGGAATGTTTCGCCATCATCTGTTCAATCTACAGCCCGTCGCCCGCGACGCCGTCGTTGATAATATGCAAGATGCTATGTTCGCGCTGGATATGCAGCATCGCATCGTTGATCTGAATCCGGCGGCGCTGGCGATTATCGGCGCGGAAGCCAACGCCATCCTCGGACAGTCTGCTCCGCAGGTATTTGAGCGGTGGCGCGCCCTCGTAGACCAGTTTCAAGACACGTCGGAGATCCAAACCGATATCACGGTAGAGCACGAACAGCAAAAACGTCATTTTGATATGCGCATTTCGCCTCTGCGCGACCGCCAACAACGTATGACCGGGCGCTTGATCGTCTTGCGCGACATCACCCAGCGCAAAGCCACGGAGGTCACGCTGCGCGAACGGACCGCCGAATTAGAGGCGCTGAATGAACAGTTAGACGCCTTCGCCCACACTGTTGCCCACGACATCAAAGACCCCTTGGGCGGCGTGATTGCGCTCACTTCACTGCTCAGCGAATACTTCGAAGACCTGTCACCCGGCGCCATTCAAGAATACCTGGACGCCATCAGCCAAAACGCCCTGCGTTTAGTCGGCATTGTGGATGCATTGCTGTTGCTGGCAAGCGTGCGCCAGGTCGAATCCGTCAAAACCGAGCAACTCGACATGGCGGTTATCATCGCCAACGTACAGAAACGCCTCGCGGTTCTCATTGACGAACGTCGCGCAGTGATTGTCGTACCGAAGGCCTGGCCCGAAATTCACAGCTACGGCCCGTGGATCGAAGAAGTGTGGGCCAATTATGTCAGTAATGCCATCAAGTATGGGGGCGCACCGCCCCGCGTGGAACTGGGATTCTCGATGCTGGATACTGGATACTCGATGCTGGATGCTGAATCAGGCGCCGAGCATCCAGTTTCCAGCATCCCGCTTCCAGCATCCAGCATCCGCTTTTGGGTACGCGATAACGGCGCCGGAATTCCTGCCGCGCAGCAAGCGCAGTTGTTCACCAAATTCACCCGCCTGCGCGACGCCGAACCGGGTCACGGCCTGGGCCTCTCCATCGCCCGCAACATCATCGAAAAACTCGGCGGTGAGGTGGGCGTCGAGAGTGAAGTCGGGCAGGGAAGTACGTTCTGGTTTACCTTGCCTGTTTCGTAATCCACAGCTCGTTATTCACGATTCGTCATTCGCGGTCAGCACATGGAACACAAGATCGATGCACTCCTGAACGAGCGATTATTGCATCTGCACGCCTTTCTCAAGCGGCAGGGCTTTTACCCAGTCGTTATCTCCTCGGCGCTCTGCGCTGGACTCTACGTCACACGGGTTTTTATCGGACGCACGTGGGACTTCTACTCGATGCTGTGGAACTTGTTCCTGGCGTGGATTCCCTATCTGAGCAGCGTGTGGGCGATGCATCTACACGAACGACGCCCGCGCCGCTGGTGGACGTTACTGGTTCCCTTTGCCATCGCGCTGGCCTTCTTCCCCAACGCGCCGTACATCGTCACCGACTTTCTGCATTTGGGTGCGCGTCCCTCGATCCCACTCTGGTTCGACATTGGCATGTTGGCGACGTTCGCCTGGACCGGCATCGTGCTGGGCGTCTATGCGCTCAAGCTGCTGCAGGAGATCGTCAGAACGTGGGTGGGACGCTGGCTGAGTTGGGTCTTCGTGCTGGGCGTTCTGGGGATGAGCGGAATGGGCATCTACATGGGACGCTTTCTGCGCTGGAACAGTTGGGACCTCGTCTTGCGCCCCAAGGCGATCCTCTACGATATTGCAATCCGGCTACGCTACCCCTTCGGCCATCTGAGCACCTACGGCGTGACATTGATGTTCGCGGCGTTGATGTTCGTGTGCTACCTGGCGCTCACCGCGGGGCCAAAGTCCCAATCACGCGACGATGTCGGGTGACAAAAGCGGGGGAGTGGGCGGTATAGGACTCGAACCTACGGCCTCCTCCGTGTAAAGGAGGCGCTCTAACCGACTGAGCTAACCGCCCCCGATTGGCGCAATCATAACAGGTTTTAACGTCTAGTCAAACGTAAAGCGTCATGCGCGCTAAAGCCGTAAAGCATAGTCACGGCATCTGCGCATAGGCTGAAGCTGACGGCTAATCGCTGACCGCTAATCGCTGTAACAACGGCGCTTTGGCTTTCTCCGGCTGCACGTCCTCGACCGCGAAGTTATCGCATCCATTGAACGCCGCAAACGCGCGCAGTTTCTCGACTAACGCCGGCAACACGGCCTCGTACTCGTCGAAATCCGGCTCGAAGAGCAGTCGCTTGATGATGAACGTCTTGGGCTTGCGGTCTGCTTTGCTGTCCAGCCGCGCCACAAACCGGTCGCCCCACAGAATCGGCAGGACGAAGTAGCCGTATTTGCGTTTCGTCTCGGGGACGTAGCACTCGATGGTGTACTCGAAGCCGTCGAAGAACGCCTTGAGCCAGCGCCGATCAATGATGAGGTTGTCGAAGGGCGAAAGGATGTGCAGATGCGGCTCGTCATTGGGTGATTGTGCTACGGCTTCGATAACGTCGGTGAAGGCATAGCATGGCTCGTCATTCAACCCTTCGACCTCGAACGCCATCACTTCGCCATCATCCACCATCGCCTGTAGAGCAGCGGGGGCGGCTTTGCGGCGCGACCATTGTACCTCATGTGCGCGCAGCACGCCGCCGGTATTCAGGGCGAATCGCACGATAAACCGCTGGCGTTCTTCATCCGTGGGCGGCGTCGTATCCACGTCCGGCGGCAGCACGCGCTCGGTCAGGTCGAAGATGCGCTGGAAGTTGCGGCGCTGCGTCACCATCAGCTCGCCCATCGAAGCGAGGATTTCCAGGGCCTGCTTGGCCGGTTTCCAGTCCCACCAGCCATTGGTGGTGTTTTTAGGATGCTCGAAATCGGCTGCGCCAAGCGGCCCTTCGGCGCGGATGCGCTCTTTGACGTGGGCGATCATGTCCGCATACTCGACCAACCACTCAAGCTGTCGCCCCCAGAGCGCCTGTTTCCCCATGCGCGGCGCGTAGAAGCGATAATCGCGCATCGGGATATAGGCCATCGCGTGCGTCCACCATTCGAAGACGCGGCGATCTTGGGCGAGCAGCTCATCGAGCATTTCCGGCGCATACTGCGGGAACCGCGCCCAGAGCGTGTGGTGGTGCGCCCGCTGAATGATGTGGATCGTATCAATTTGTACATAGCCCAGACGCTCGATGATCTGCGCCGCGCCCTCCTTGCTAGGCGGCAGCGTCCACCCGCCGTCGAGACCGTGCGCGCGTAACACTACTTGCCGGGCCGTAGCCAGCGAGATTTTCATGGTCAGCCTCCGTGAACGGTGATGGCGCTCATTATACCGCAAATCACAAAATCGAGTAGAACTTTAGTTCTATTTCGATCCAGCCGTCCGAAATTTCGCAACGTCTTGAGCGTCCGCTTTCATTCGCAGAAAAACGTAGTACGCCATCCGCCAGAGCGTCTTGGCGCTGGATGAGGTGTGCGAGTGGTAAATCTCGGATGCGCCCACGTAAGCGATGGCGTAACCGCGACGCTGCACTGCACCGGCCCAGGCGTAATCCTCAAGTTCGGGGAGCGTCGGGTCAAAGGGGATTTCCAACGCCAAAGTCCGGCGGAAAGCGGAACTGGCGTTGGAGAAGACGTGATCGTTGGTGCGCAAGGTTGTGGCTGTGGAACGATAGCGCCACCACAACCGCAGCCGCTCCGCCCACGCCACGGGGACGCCGGGCCGCGCGACGTGACGGCTGAAGGCCCCGGCGACTTTCGGGTCCGCCAGCGGCGCGATCAACGTCTCCAACCAGCGCTCGTTGGCAGGCGTCGCATCGCCGCTGAGGCTGACGACGATCTCGCCCTCTGCGTGCTGCACACCGACGCTCACCGCGCGCGTGTAGCTGAACTGATCCGGCGGCAAGGGTACGTGCCGCAAGCAAAAGGCCGGAAGCGGGACGTAGTTTTGCACAATTTGAGCAATGCCATCCCCTCGGCTGGAATCCACGACGAGGACCTCGTAGGGCGTGAAGGTCTGCCGTTCGATCATCTGCAGCGTCGTGACCAGCAATGCCTTCAGTGTGGGCACACCGCGCGTCACATGCTGGCTGTTATCGTAAGTTTTTATGACGATTGAAACATGAGGCCGATCACTGTTAGCTTCCATAGCGCAACATTCTAACATAAAGGGACGCTTTGTCGAAACAAGATCATGCCGGACACAAACCGGGGCAGCAGAGCGACAGTAACTCCGGCAGCGCGCGGATTTCGTAGGTGATGGTCACATCCTGCGGGCGCGGCGCGCCGGACGGGTTGTACCAGCACGTATCCAGGCCGTAATCGCTGCCGCCCTTGATGTCCGACGTGAGGCTGTCGCCGATCATCAGCACTTCGTCTTTGCGTGGATGGCCCATCCGGGCGAAGGCCACATCGAAGATCGCTGCGTGCGGCTTGGAACAGCCGACTTCTTCCGAGATAACGACGACATCAAAGGCATCACCGATGAATGAGCGCGCCAGGCGCGTGCGCTGCACCACCTGCAATCCATTGGTGATGACGCCCAGTCGCCCCACCCCGCGCAACGCCGCGATCACCGTCTCTGCGCCATCCAGCAAAAACGCGCAACTGCCCAGGTTCTCCAGATAACGCGCACTGAACGTCGCCAGGTCAGGCGCCGGCGTCAGGCCGATGGCGGCGAAAAGGCGCTCAAAGCGCAGCGTCTTGATGAGATTTTGCCGGATCGCGCCCCGCTCAAAGTCGCGCCAGAGCTGATCGTTGATCTCCTGATAAGCCGCCAGGTATGTCGGATCGAAGGCGCATCCGAATTCCGTAAAGGTGCGCGACAGCGCCACAACCTCTGCCCTGTCGTAATCAAACAGCGTACCATCAGCATCAAAAAGAAACCACGAGTATGTCATCGAACTCTCCCTGAAAAGAAATCGCGGGAATGTTTCAACGTTCAAACATGACTCCCCTGAAAAAACCGCCAAGTCGCCAAGAACGCCAAGTTTTTTTAATGAGCAAATGAATAAAATTTGTAAAAATGCGCAAATTTATTAAAATTACTTATGTATTCTTTTGTTCTCTTGGCGAACTTGGCGTCTTGGCGGTTGAGATAGACTTTTTTCAGTAGAGTCAAACATCACTTCCCACGCGCGCGCGATGCACGTAGCGGGTGAAGCCGTTGGGTTTGACAAGGCGATAGACTTCGGTGGCGTTATAACCCGCTGCCGCCAGTTCCGCGCGGATGTCGTCGCCAGTCACGAAGATGGCGAGTGGCGCTAAAGACGCCACGTGCGCCAGAATGTCGGGAATGGACGCTTCGGCGGACGCCAACTGCCGGCCATAAGGCAGATCGGTGACGAGCGCGTCGGCGGTCTGCGACCACGCGCGGGCGTCGGCCAGTTCCACGTTGGGCGCATAGCCGAAATGGAGCAGGTTCCGCTGCGCCATCCGCACCATTCTGCGGTTGCTGTCCGCGCCATACGCCGTCATACCTAGCGCGGCGGCTTCCAGCAAAATCGAACCGGTGCCGCAGCACGGATCAACAAGCGTCCCGGCCGGCGGGACAACGAGGTTCACCAACGCGCGGGCCACACGCGCCTCTAACGAACTGGAAACGTGGCACGGTTTCTGCGTGTGCGGCAGATAACTCTGCGCGGCTTCCAGCAGGATTTCGCCGATCCAGAAGGTGTGGCGCTGCGCCACGAGCAGCAGATGATGCCGGGGCGCGGCAACGTTGGCGCGGCAGCGGATAGCGTCGGCGGCGACAACGGCGGCTTCCTGGCGTGGCATGGGAAAGCGTCCCGACAGATAGAGCGTGTCCACGCGAAAGTCATCGAGATCGAACGGGGTTTGCCGGAGCTCGTCGAGCAGATCCGCGAACGTCGCCGCCTGGGCAATGCGACGCAATCCCGTGCGCACGTAGGCCGCGCGCGGGATGTGCGCCAACGTCCGGCAGGAAGCCACGCCATCCACGTCCGGCTGTCCGCCCGTCAGATGCTCACACTCAGCGGCAATCAACTCGTTGATCTCGTGGCTGCGCGTGTGAATGCAGACGGCGACAAGAGCGGGAAGCGGTGATTGGGGTTGAAGATCAGTCATAGGAATCAAGGGTTCGCTCTACCGCCAATTCGCTCTATCGCCAATTCGCTCATTCGCCGATTCGCTCATTCGCTCACTCGCCGATTGTGACTCAAGTGTCACGTCCGCGTTTTTCAAAAATCCAGGCCACCAGGAAGCGGTGAAATTGGTGCGCCAGACCGCGTCAGTCTGCTGGATTTCGGGCGAGTTCTCAAGGCCGCTCAACTCGTCGAGAAATTGCACCACGTCGGTCAGCTTGCCGACGATGAGATTGACGCCGGCCGGGCGCGTGGGCAGATCGGGTTGCGCGCGCAGCGAGTAATGAAAGGCGTGAATGACGCGATCAATCGCCAGCATCTTGGCCTGCGGCGTGCGCGCCGCGTCGAAGTCACGCACGAAAGCCATAAATGCATCCACCGCGCCGCCGGGATTGAGCTGCTCGCGCTTGAACGTGAGGTGGTATTCATACCAGGTGAGTTGCCAGCCGCAGACCGGGCACAGCAGCACTTCCTCACGCGCGTGCGTCCGGCGGGGGATGCGCGTCGTCTGCCGGTTGCGCGCGCAGCGCGGACACGTCACCATCCCGTTGAGCGCGTCGTTGATGATGAGAATGTCGCGGCAGCGCAGGTAGAGCGTCCAGCCGATGTCGTCCAACAGCCCATCGTCGTAGATGCCTGTCGCTTCCAGTTGATAGAGTCGCCGCAGCTTCCACTTGGGCACACGCGGCGACCAGCGCACATCCGCGCGCCCGTCAAGGATATGTTCTTCGGTCATAAACGTTCGTAGAACGCGGTACAGAAACCGCAACTACAGAATCAATACGCACACCGGCCAGGGAACGGCAGTAACGTGTCCCGTCGGCGTGAGATGGCCTGTTTCGGGATCCAGCCTGAAGGCCACAATCGTACCGCTGTCCTGGTTGGCGGCGAAGAGATACGTCCCCGTCGGATCTATGGCGAAGTTGCGCGGCGTCTTGCCCTGCGTGGGCGTGTGGCCGACGTAGGTGAGGCGGCCCGTCGCTGCGTCAACGGCGTAGATCACGATGCTATCGTGGCCGCGATTGGAGCCGTAGAGGAACTTCCCCGACGGCGCAACGTGGATGTCGGCGCACGTGCTGCGCCCGTCGAAGTCCGCCGGCAAGGCAGGGATAGTTTGCAATTCGGTGAACGTCCCCTGGGCAGCGTCGTAGGCGTAGGCGATGATCGTGGATCCCATTTCGGTGATCAGATAGGCGTACTGGCCGTTGGGATGGAAGGCGAGGTGGCGCGGGCCGGCTCCGGCGGCCACGTCAGTCCACGGCGCGGTGTGCGGCGGCAGCGTGCCGTGGACCAGGTCCAGTTGATAGGCCATCACCTTGTCAATGCCCAAGTCGGCCACAAAGGCATAGCGGTTCGTCGGGTCGAGGGTAATGGAGTGCGCGTGCGGCGCTTCCTGGCGGTGTGGATTGACGCCAGAGCCGCTGTGCTGCACCACGTCAGACGCAGGTTCCAGACCGCCATCCGCCCGCACCGGGAAAACGGCGGCATTGCCGCCCATGTAGTTTGCAACGTAGACGAAGCGCCCGGTCTGCTCAACGCTCACGTGGCACGGCGCGCCGCCGTGCGTGAGCTGGCTGTTGATGAAGGTCAGCGCGCCCGTGTGAGGGTCAATGGCGAAGGCGCTTAGCCCCCCACCCGGCTGCTCGGCGAAGCGCATCGTCTCGTTGACCGCGTAGAGATAACGGCGTTGGGGATCCACCGCCAGAAAAGATGGATTGACTGCCTCGCCCGCGGTACTGGACAACACAAGTTCGCCGGCCGCCATATTCAAGCGGTAGACGTAAATGCCTTCGCTGCCGGTCTCATGGGTGTACGTTCCTACGTAGACAAATCGTTCGTCAGCATGATGGTTGGTCATACGCATCTCCTTGTCATGGTCTTATGTCGTCAGTCGGATAGTCGCTGTGACATAAAGCCGATTATGAAAGCAGAGTGTTGTTTTGTCAAACTATCAAAAAAGACCTGACAGGTTTTCTTAAACCCGTCAGGCCTGTGGGACATACTTTAGGAGATTAGCGCCACTTTACTCAGGCACAGCACCTAGCGCAACCACTTCTCTTCTAGTTCTTTGTCAATACCCTTATCCTGGACGGCAACCAGTCCCTTGTTGATCTTGGCAAGCAGCTCGCTGTTGCCCTTCTGCACGAGGATGCCGTAGTATTCCTCGGTGAAGGAATCGCCCACGATCTTGAGTTTAGCGCGATATTCCTCGCGTTGCAACGCGAAGTCCGCCGCCACAGGCGTATCGCAAACCACCGCTTCAATGCGCCCGGCGACCAAATCCTCGAATGCCAGTCCGACCTCGTCGTACTCCTTCAGCGTCACCCCCGGCATACCCTGCACCGCAAAAGCGCCGGTCGTGCTGATCTGCGCGCCGACGGTGCGCCCGCTCAGAGCATCCGGCCCGGTGATGTCACTGCCAGCCTGAACGACGACGATCTGCCCGGCGTTGATGTACGGCTCGGAGAAGTCATACTGCTCACGCCGCTCATCGGTGATGGTGACAGACGAGATGATCGCATCATATTCACCCGCAGCGAGACCGGCGAAGATGCCATCCCACGCCACGTTCTTGTACTCGACTTCCAAACCGGCTTCTTTGGCAATCGCGTTCATCAGGTCAATGTCGAAGCCTACAATCGCCTTGTTCTCGTCCACATACTCCATCGGCGGCCACGTTGCATCCGTCGCCACAACGATCTTCGTTGACCGACTCTGACAGCCCGTTGCCAGGCTGGTCACGAGTACAGCCGCCAACACCAAAAAGATACCCAGTTTCCGCAACTTCATGTCTCCCCCTTCTCTTATCGAACTCTGTCACACATTTGAGGATGATCTACGCGCTAATCTCTAACGCTATTATGTCCACAAACACACCGATGTCAAATAGCTCAGGCGTCTTCTTGCGTAGTACGGCGATTCACGTATACTGCCCTACTGGAAAAAGCCCCAATATCTTGATCCCAAAGGAGAACCATGTCTCGGAAAATAGCTTCTATCTTGTTCAACATCATCCTCGTATGCACTTTGGTCGCGTGTCAAAAACCAACGCCGGTTCCGCCCACCGCCACACCGACAGCAACCTCTACCCTTTTTCCAACTGCGACAGCCACCTCCACAGCGCCCCCCACTCCCACTGCCACCCTCACCCCTACCCCCCGCCCTACCGCCACGTTCACCGTAACGCCAACGCCGGAACCGTCCATTGTCCTCCAGATCATTGATGAGATAAGCGGCGACCCTGTCCCGCTGGCCAGCGTCCACCTCTTTGCCGCAGAGAGCTATTCGCAGACGACGACAACCGACAAAGCCGGGCAGGTCACTTTCGGCGGACTGGATGCGGCGACATACACGGTCACCGTATCCGCCGACGGGTATCTGGCCTATTCGAGCGCCGTGGAAGCCCGCTCTGGCGGTGAACCACTCACATTCAGCCTGAAACCCGGCGCATTTGCCACCGTCACTGTGAAGACGGCCAATCTGCGCAGCGGTCCCGGTGAGGTTTATCCGATTGTTGGCAAGGCATCCGAAGCGGACGTCGTTGAGGTGATCGGGAAAAGCAAGGATGGCGTATGGCTGGTCGTCCGCACCGCCGAGGGAAGCGAGAGTTGGATCGCTGCCGCGTCGGTGACAGCGCAAAGTACGCTTGATCGCGTAAGTATCGCCGCAGCGCCGCCCACACCCACGCCGCGCCCGGCAACGGCAACGCCGGCAGCGACCGCTACGACTCAGCCCGTCGCTCCGCGTCCGGCAGCGCCGCCGACAGGGGCTAATCTGCTGCTCAATCCCGGATTCGAGGAAGGGGTGCAATATTGGTACAGCGAGAGCCAAAACAGCCCAGTACCGGCGAAAATCATCACAGCGCAACAACTACCGATGTCTGTTTACTCCGGACAAAGTAGTGGATTGACCGCGGGGGGCGGCAGTTTTGCATACCAGAAAGTCAACGTCACGCCGGGCGTGACCTATCGCGTTGGCGCGTGGGTTCGGTTGTGGTCGAGTATCACCGAAGATCGCAACGTCTCTACGGAACCCCAACCGGTGTGGGCGCACATCTGCATCAACACCATTGGCGGATACCAGCAATTCATCCCGGAGACGTTCTGCTCGGCGCCGGTGAAGGTGTTCGATACATGGCAGTATATCGCCGTTGATGCCATAGCCACGCGAGACATTCTGGCCGTCGTTATCGCTATCAATCCAGGGGGCTGGCCCATCCTGCGCGGCGAAGCGACATGGGATGATGTTTACCTGGGAATTTCTCCAAAAGCAGCCACACCCGTTCCCGCAGCGACGGCCACGCCGGCGCCGCCCAGCCGACCGGCGCCCGTTGCCTTCAACGGCGTGGCATTACGGGATGGTATGCTCAATGCCCACACGCAGCTTACGCAAATTGGCGGATTACTGGATCGTCTTACCGGTGGACAAAGTGCAAGCTGCGAAGAATTCAACGGCTACTACCGTGCTCTGGTTGGCAGCCCCACCTATCACTCCATCCCGGCTGATTGGCAGAATGTGTACAACGAGTACATCTGGGCAGTGGAGCACGGCATCCAGGCTAATGAACCACTTTATGCCCTGTGCGACCGTGGTGGAGGGAAACTCACGCCGCTCAACTATGGCGTTGCCCGAATGAGCATCAACGAAAGTCTTGAAAGACTCGGTCCCGCCATCAATGCGGCGAACGGGTTACTGGGACAATAAGTATGCAGAAAACGACGCCCGCACACTGCAAGTGCGGGCGTCGTCGTTGACAGCAACGGCTCACAAAAAACGTTAACTATCTCCAAGAATACGCCTGGAGTCCTTATATGGCTCTGCCGGCTCAGGTTGCAAGCTGTGTATATGTCCCCACCGATCCGCTTTGATGCCCCAGAATGTTTCCGTCCAGCGTTTTTTCATCTGTCCATCCGCAGCGGGATACGGAATACGCTTGCGTTCGCGGAGCAGGACCTCAATCCCGCCATCTTCGGGATTTCGTAGCGCCCCCAGAACCTCGCAAACCGGTTTCGAGTCGTCGAGGATCGGTGAAACCCGCTTGCCAGGCGGAATCAGGTTGATGCTTTGAATCGCCGCATCCACGACCACGCTCGATAGGCGCCTGGTGCTAGCAAAAATGGGCGGCGGCACAGATTTCAGCAGCCGCTCGACATACTGCTGCACGAATCCCAACGTCACTGCTACCGTTAGACAGACGTAGGATGCCACGTAAATGAGCGCAAAGAAACCTTTATTGACCAGGCCAACCGGTTTCCCCGCCGTTGTGTACATCAGCAGCCACAGCGCCGAGAGCAGAATCCCGGCAACGGCTGTCATTGTAATCACAGAAATAATGGACATCTGCCGCACCCGGTATACCTGCGCGGCCCACCAACGCTCCCACCACACCAGACGGTCGGCGTAGATGACAAAAAACAGCAAGGCCGAGAAACCGACACTCACAGCCGTCAAAACCGGATAGTAGTACGACGAAATTTCGCGGGGGATCCAGAAGAAAAGCCACACGGCTAACGCCAGCGCGGACGGCATCAGCCCCATAATTCCCCCCTCCCAGAGGATGAATTCAGGCAAATTGAGATCCATCTCCTCCCAGACGCCGACGTCGCTTCCGCAGCGCGGGCAATACTGCGGCTCGGCGGGGCCGGCCGGCGCATTGCCATCCGACGCTGCACCGGAAGGGGCAGGCGGCGGTTTGCTTTGTTCGTACTCTCCTCGGCACGTTCGACAAATCGGCATCGTTGCTCCTCAGTAACGCGCGCGAATTTACCCCAATGCCTTGAGTCGCGCGGCGATTTCGTCCTCCACCTGCTTGATCGCCGCCTTCAACTCGGCCTCGCGCTTTTCCAGCCCGCGCAACTGCGTCTCGGTCGTCTCCAACTGCTCGACATAACGCTGGCGTAGCGCGCCTTCCTTGCCCACCTGCGAAAGCGCCTGCATGTTCCCCTGGATTTGCTGCTGCGCTTTGTAGATTTTGTCGCGTTCTTCGCCTAGCTGCCTGAGCTGCTTCTCGTAGTCGGCGATGGTATCGTA
>DAOUAQ010000289.1:0-6169 GCA_034433375.1 Anaerolineae bacterium
CCGCGCCGGATGAATCCCTGGGAATAATCGATCAGCCAGTCGGTGTAAGCCCAATAATTCAGACTGCTCCCGAAAGCATCCTGCGGGAGCCAATAGAGGAACTCGCGCACCCAGGCGGCGGAGAAAACGAGCAGGCATAACGCATTGAGCATGAGACGCGGTGATTTTACCATTATCCAAGCCTCCTCTAGAGCTGACGCGGTCGGAGACTGACCAGAGCGCGCTGAGGCCGGTCTCTGACCGTGTCCCCCCCCACCTGAAAGCAGATGCAGACCCCCATGATGCCGGCGAACGAGCGCGGCGCAGCAATGGCGATGTCGCGTTTTTTGCGCGGGATTGTTTGTTCCACAGGTAGGCTCACATCTGACCGCCCGCTTGACGCGAGTTTTTCGTCCAGCCGAGGCCCAAATTCGTTCATTCGTTGCCCCATTCTTTGTCGGCCGGCCTACCACAGAACAGTTACCATTTTATCACTGTCGCATTGCCAACGGCAGATAAACGTGTTTGAGCGCACCGGGTGACCAGTATTCGTCGGCGCCCAGGTCGGGGACGCCGAAGCGTGGCTCGCCGTCCATATCATGGGTGACGCCGGTGCTTACGCCCTGGTCAATCGCTGCCGAACCGGAGGTGATGTGGTAGTCGCCGCCGTCCGGCGCGACGAACAGTGGATCGCCGGTATGCTCGTTGGAGACGAAAAACGTCCCCGTTCCGCCGGTGTTGTTCGTGTTGCCGTACCACAGGATGCCGTCAGCATTAACGATGTTTTTGATCACATCGCCTTTAACGTAGATACCCACCGTCTGGCTGACGATGATGGTATTCCACAGCTTGGGCTGCGCACGTTCGGTCGAGGAGGCTTCGGCGACGTAGAGACCGGTCGCGTCGCCACCCCCGGCATTTTGCGCGATAGTGTTGTGATACAGTTCCGGCGCCGACCCGCGAACGTAGATACCCGAACCGCTGTACGTGGCGCGGTTGCCGGTGATGACGTTGTTGCGCAAGATAGGGTTGCCCCGAATATAGACACCGCCGCCGCGTCCACCCTGTGGGTTGTTAACCGGATCGAGAAAGCCAATCGCCGTGTTATTTCGAATCAGATTGCCATCCAGGGTAACCCGGTTGCCGTTGATGTACACCCCGCCGCCGTACCCGTCATCGGGTATCCATTCCGATTTGCCGGCCGTGTTCTCCTCAATCAGATTGCGACTGAGCGTCACCCAGCCTTCATCCGCCGGATCTACGTAGACGCCGCCGCCCGTCGCCGAAGCGTACAGATGGCGGTTATGATGAATGTGATTTCCCACCAGATTGACCGTCGCATTCCAGACGCCGCTCACGTAAACGCCGGCTTCCACGTAAGCGCCGCCGGTGCCATTGTAGAGCACTTCGTTATTGACCAACGTAATGTTACTGTCGCCGATGCGCACCCCGCCGTATTGGTTGGCCTGGATTGTGTTGTCCCGCAACACCCCCACACCCCGAAGCGCAACCCCGGTGCTGTATATCGTTCCACTAATCACGCTGCTCTCCACCAGGAACGGGTTGGCGTTCACGTCGAGCGCGCCAGAAGAGGGTGCTTTTTGCACGGCGGTATTAGCTGCGACGGTGCTGCCAGACAGCGTAAATGCACCGCCGGAAACCGTCAACGCCGGCCCGTCACCGTTCATCGTGGTGGTACTATTTTTTTGGAAGACACTGTCAGCGATGCGGGTTGTGGATTGGTAGAGATAAGCCGCCCCGCCATGCCCGGCTTGATTGGTATGCCACGCCAGACGATCCGCCGTCAACGTCCCATTGCGGATGTACAGCCCACCGCCATAACCACTGGCAGGGGTGGCCCCATCACTGATCTGGCAATCGGCGAGAATGACCGTGGCCTGGTTGATGTAAACATTGCCGCCGGCATCGTAGTTTTCGTAAGATGTTGGCGCGTGTCCACCCAGGCCGTTAGCGTCGCCGTAGGTGAAACGCAAGCCACTCAAAGTCACCACGGTGTTAGCCCCGGTGATGTAAACGGCTCTTCCCAACACCTGCGCGCTGATTTCGGTGACATTGACCGCCGGATTGGGAGGTCCCCAGTCTCCGATCATATATCCACCTCGCAAAGTCAGGCTCTTGGCAATGTACACCACCTGCGGCTTGCCGCCCTGGTTATTGACGCCGGTATAGGTCCCGGCAGCAATGCGAATTTCGTCGCCGGCCTGCGCGGCATCAACGGCGGCCTGGATCGTGCCGTAACACAGAGTAATCGTGCCACCGCAGTTGCCGCCGGGAGCTACGTACCACACAGTCGCTGCGGCCTGCACGGGCTTGCCGATGGAGAAGCCCCACCCACCGACGAGAGTCAGTAAGGTCAACATGACCGCCAGGCCTACACTACGCAATCGTTTGCTAACCGTATCCATGCCGATGCCTCCTTTTTCACTTGAGATTGTTGAGCACGATGCCGCCCACGGTTGCCATAACGCAGCCGATGAACGTCAACCTTGCAGCGCGGGTTTTGGGAGCCGGTTCGTGCAGCCAGTCAATGCTGATGAGCGCGCTGACGACCACTGCCGTCTGGGAAATCGTGAAGCTCTTGCCCGCGCCAATGGCATCCACCAGTAACAGCACCCTTATTGGCCGCGACCACATACAGCGTCTTGACCTGCTGGTTGGGGAAAGCGACCTTTTACGACGGCGCGAGCCACGTCCCCTATCCGAAAACTGTAATCAAGGCAAAAGCAAACTGCTCGTTTTCTCAGGGTGTTCCATACAATTGAACCCGCCCCCCATAAAAATCGCGCTGCCGGATTAACGTCATCTGCGAAGCCAGTGTTTGCGGGATCAGTCCCTTTGGATCTGTATACGAGTCATGGCTGTAAACCAGCCAGACTCGCTTCCGCCCGCTCACCAACGCCACTAACCCAGAGACATCGCTCTCCGTCATCTTGGGTTCCAGGATACCGTCGGCGAACAGGTCGGCGGGAACGCCTCGTTTCTCTACCTGGATAGCGTACTGCTTTTCGTAGGGCGCAAAGTAATAGTCGAATGGGATGACCACAAAGTTCGAATTGAAGAGGACCAGGTCACCCTTTTCGGCAAAGTTGGCGACATAGCCGGCCGGCGTGCTCCAATCCTCTTTCTGCCAGAACCGGTAATAATCGCTGGCCGAAAACAAGCTGCTTGTGCCCAAAATCCCCACCACTACGATCATCAGAAAGCGAAGTTTTAGTTGGGCGATCCCGGCGGCCATGACCAGGAGCAACGGGATCGTGGTCCAGATCAGGGTGCGGTCGTAAAAAATGGGCCGGCGGAGGCTCACGAGCAGTTCGCCCGCAAAGGGGACGGCGAACAGGGCAGCCAAAAACAGGAAGTGCGACAATTTTTTCCGGTAATGCAGCAGTCCCAAACACAGCACCAACCCGTACAGAATCCACATCACCGTGACCTGACTGCCTTGAAGATAAGACAAAGAGGGGTTCAGGAAGGATTCAAGGACCCGGATAACGGCGGCCACGTCTGGTTTGGGAATCCAAAACTCGTGGTAGACCCGGCCGGCTTGCCGGACAAAGGCCACGCTCCACGGACTCCACAGGATCAAGATGCCGATTTGCGCCTTCAGCCAGTTCGCCAAAGAGGGCGCCTGGAAGGCCGGCAGCGGTCCCGATTGCTTGAGCCTGCGAAACAGCAGCAGCCCCAGGACGAAGAAGTTGATGGCGAACAGGAAAAGGACAGCCGTGTTGTGGGTGAGCAAAGTCGCGGCCGAGAACACGATCAGGGCCACCCAGGCCAGGTCAGTTTCGACGGTCTGGATGGGCGACCAGCGATGGCGGGCGATCCAGGCGCGCCAGCCGCTTTGACCGCTGGATTCGACCGGCTCGGAGGCGCGCCAGGCCAGCCAATAGTCCCGGAATTGGCTGCCGATCGGCCTGACGGCGCGCGCATCCGTCAGCAGTCTGACCAGGGCGTACATCGCTGCGGCGGCATTGAACGTCAGGAGCGTGTACATCCGCGTTTCCTGGGCATAGTAGATGTTGAACGGCGAAATCGCCAGGAGCACGGCGGCCGCCAGGCCCAGCACCGCCCCCGACATGCGTTTGCCGATCAGGTAAATGAGCGGGATCGCGCCGGCGCCGAAGAGCGCCGAAAGCAGCCGGACATCATAGGGCGTATCGCCTCTGAGTGCCATCCAGCCACGGAGCAGGAGATAATACAGGGGCGGATGTTGGTCAATCTTGACAATCCAGTGCAGCATCTCGCCGACGTTGTGGTTGGCCATCCACACGCTGAACGTTTCATCCAGCCACATCCCTTTGCTGGCGAGGAGTAACACGCGCAGCCCCCCGCCGACCAGGGTGATGAGGATGACCAACCAGGGCGCTAACTCTTCGAGATCAATGTCTTCGTTCATGGTCTTCAGGAATACAGAAAAACACTTTCAAACCTGCGCTATTTTATACCCGAAGTGATTGTTTTCAACTTTCACTCAACAACATCCCATAATTCCCCACACTCCACAATACGCCGGTCAAACCGGCGCGCGCGACGTCGCCGGGCGCTGCCAGTTTCCACGACCGGCGCGACGGGAGCGCCAGGAGCACGCCGCCGGCGGCCATGCCGAGCGCCGAGGGGAACGCCCCCGCCCGGGGTGACACGCCGGCATATTTGACCGGGATGAAATAACTGCCCCACAAGATGCCGGCGCCAACCGCTCCGGCAAGCCCCAGCCGAAATGCGCCCGGCTTTTGCCCATCTTCGTCAGCGCCTTTGGCAAAAATAATCAGCGGAACCCCAACGAGGATCATCACGAGCGCGGCGACCAGCCACGCGATCGTCGCGGCGCTCAAATTCACGAATTCGTCGAACAAGGCCGCGCCCCAGATGAGGCTGGTGATGATGTTGAGCGGCGCCCAGATACCGAACGCTTTAGCCATGCCAAGCTTGTTCGTCGCGGTGAAGGCGCTCAAGCCGCCTACCGCCCAGATCATGCCGCCGAGGAACGTCAGCCAGAATGTAGCAGGGGAAAGGTCCCACACACCGCCCTGCCACAAGGCCACCGCCGTCGCAATGCCCAGGTTGGCCGCGACCACATACAGCGTCTTGACCTGCTGGTTGGGGAAAACGACCTTTTGCGACGGCGCGAGCCACGTCCCCCAGCCGAAAACTGTAATCAAGGCAAAAAGTAAACTGTTCATCCCATAAACGATATGGCGCTCACCAGATTGGTCGCCGTGTGGACGAGCCAGCCAGGGATGATACTCCCCGACTTGTATTGTAGCCAGCCCTGCCCCCATCCGGCGCAGAATTGGACAACAAAGACCGGCCAGATTTGCGGGTTGACCGTCAGGAGAAGCAGGTGTGGCAGGAGAAACACGGTCGCCTGCACCAGATTTCCCCAGCGGAAACCCAGTCGTCTGAACAACCAGCTCCCCAGGAAACCGCGGAAAAAGACCTCCTCGCCCAGGGCGATGTAAAAAGCCTCTTTGAGCAACGCCGCCAGAATGGAACGGGCGTTGAGCGGCTGCCCGGAATACGATGAAGCGCCTTCGAGCAATGAAGCCGGGATGAACTTGAGGACGACATAGGCGATGATCGCAACCGCAACGAACACGGCCGCAGCGTACAGGATGTCTTTCGCCGTACACAAGGTCCACCCAACGTTCTTCCTGGCCTCAGAAAACGGCGCGCCGCGAACAGCCATGACGAGTAGATAGATGATCGAAGGGAGCGAAAAGATGATCAGCATAATGGGGATTTCCATATCATCACCTCCAGAACAGGAAAAGCAACTTCTCCTACCGGTCTGGCGAATTGTACGGCAGCAGGTCGCGCAGGGAGACGATCACACCCTCCTGCACCATCACCTCTGCGGCATCGTTTTCGTCGTGCAACTGGCCGATGAATTCCCGGCAGCGCCCGCATGGTGCGATGACGCTGCCATCCCAAAGGACCGCCACCATCTTCAGAACCCGGCTCTCTCCATCTGTGACCATACTACCGGCAGCGGCGTGTTCCGCGCAAAAGCCCATCGAACTTCCCGTATCGATGCAAACGCCGGTGTAGACCTTACCGTTCGCCGCGAGGAGCGCGGCCCCTACACCGCCCGCTTCCGCGTGGCTCGACAACTGCCGTGGATTCAGGACGGCCTTCGCCTGGGCATACAATTCGTCAAATGATACGGACATAG
>DAOUAQ010000290.1:0-7352 GCA_034433375.1 Anaerolineae bacterium
CTTCCCACTGTTCGTCAAACCGGCGCGCGAGGGATCGGGTATGGGGATCAACACCCATTCCATCGTTCGTGATGAAGCGGAACTGCGCGCACAGGTGGAATGGGTCATCCGCACCTACCGCCAACCAGCGCTGGTCGAAACGTACCTACCGGGCCGCGAGTTCACTGTTGCGCTGGTTGGCAACCGGTATGCGCCGGGGGCGTCATCGCGCTCCGCCTTCTACGACGCTGACGGCTATCACGTTTTCCCCATCGAGGAAATCGACATGTCGCGCGCCGAGATACCGGGTGTGTACAACACCGAAGCCAAAGGCTTCGCGCCGGTCAACGTCGGCGGGCCACAGTTCCATTGCCCGGCGGACCTGCCGGAGGATGTGACCGCGACCATCAAAGCGTTGACGATCCGGGCTTTCGAGGCGCTCAACGCGCTGGACGTCTCGCGCGTGGATTTCCGTCTGGACGAAACCGGCGCGCCGCAGCTCGTCGAAATCAACACCCTGCCTGGCCTGCGCCCCGAATTCAGCGACATGTGCATCATCGTCAAAGCGGAAGGCGTGAGCTATCAAACGCTTATCGCCGAAATCCTCAACCTGGCGCTGGAGCGGTACGGTCTATCAGCAGATTAAGCAGATTTAGCAGATTAAGAATACATAAATCTGTTTAATCTACTAAATCTGCTGACACAAAAAATGCACATCATCTACACCGACCGCCATCACGGGCACGCCACCGCCAACCTCGTCATCGGCGGGCGGCCCATCGAATACCTGGAGACGCCGGCCCGCGCGGAAGCAATCCTTACCGCTGTGCGGGCCGCGCAGCTTGGGCCGGTTGCGCCGCCCACCGACCACGGCCTCGCGCCGATTTTGGCCGTCCACACTGCGGACTTCGTGACGTACCTGCGGACCGCCTACGCCCAAAGCGCCGCGTACTTCGGCGAACCCCGCCCGGTGATTGCCGGCCGCGACGACGTGACGTTCGCGCGCGCGCCATCATGCCCGGCGGATTTCCCCGGCAAGCGCGATTACTACACCTACGATTACGAAGACCCTATCCTTGAGCTGACGTGGGATGCCGCCTACTGGGCCGCGCAATGCGCCCTCACCGCGGCGGATTACGTCCGCAAGGGCGAGCAGGCTGCTTATGCGCTGTGTCGTCCGCCGGGCCACCACGCCATGCCCGATCAATATGGCGGCTTCTGCTATCTCAACAACGTCGCCATCGCCGCGCGCAGCCTGCAAGCGGACGGCCCCGTCGCCATCCTCGACCTCGACTACCACCACGGCAACGGCACGCAGGCGATCTTCTACGCGGACCCGGCGGCGCTGTTCTGCTCGCTGCACGCCGACCCGGATTGGATTTACCCGTTCTTCTGGGGACGCGCCGACGAGCGCGGCGCGGGGGCGGGCTTGGGGCTGAATCGCAACTGGCCGCTGCCCTTGCGCGTGGACGACGCGGCCTATCTCGCAGTGCTGGATGAGGCGCTTGGCGTCATCGCGGAGTACGCACCGCGTTACCTGCTCGTCTCATTGGGATTGGATGCGGCAGAAGGCGATCTCATCGGCAAATTCCGCATCACCACAGCGGGTTTCCACGAGATTGGGCGACGGATTGCGGCGCTCGGACTTCCCACCGTCATCGTTCAGGAAGGCGGTTACCGGATAGAAACATTAGGCGCAAATGCCGTGGCATTTTTGACGGCATTTGTGTAGCGTTCACAAAAGCGACTGAAGTCGCCGCTACGCAGGTGACTGGCGTGGTATAATGCTGGCAGAGGTACAGGAAAAATGCCAGTTTTAACAGCCGAGATATTAGAACCTTCCAACTTATACCGCATGGGACGTGGCATGGATTACAACGCCATGCGGCGTGGACAAGAACTCTATCAACAGGGTCTTGCCAGCGTAACTGCTTTCACCGGCGATACGGCCACCTGTCTGGTGCGCGACGGGACGAAAAGCCACACCGTCACACTGGAGAATCCGAAAGCCAATCACCTTGTCATGCGCTGTGACTGCCCCACCGCCCTGCGCGGTATAAATTGCGCCCATCAAGTCGCATCCATGTATGCGACACGCGCATACATCACCACCGTCGTGCAAAACCACTGGCGCTATCGCCTCCAGCGCGGGCTGGAACAAGCGCCGTTGTTGAGCCGCGAAAAGAAGCCCGCCCCCTATCTGGCGCTTTTCGGCCTGCTGCGCCGTCATATGGGGACGCTGGTGCAATGGTCGTTCCATCTTTACACGTTGGATCTCCGCTATTGTCCGTGGTTCGACGCCGCCGCGCAGCGCAGCGCCCAGGAATATGCGCACTTGCTCGACCAGCATCAAGAATGGCGCCGCAATGTCCGGGTGTACCAATCGCCCCTCAACCCGGCGGGGTGCCAGAACCTCCCGGAAACCGAGGCCATCTTCCTCAACACACTGGCGCAGCGCGGCAGCTACTATTACGCCCCCGACGCGCAGAATTTCGGCGACTACTTGCCCTGGATCATCCAATGGCAGATCCCGGTCTACTTGAGCGAACAAGTGGGCGCGCTCAGACAACGGCTAGAAATCCTGGAAGAGCCTCTCGCCATCGAAGCGGCGCTGGGACGCGAGGGCGATGTCTTCAAATTGCAGACCGGCATCCGGCTGGGTGAACGGTTGTATTCCACGCTGACCGACAAACTGGAAATCGTCTCAAGAGACCCGCTTTGGGTGTTGGCGGACCATTATCTGGCGCAAATCGCCAATCCCGACGCCCTGGTGGTGATGCAAATGGCGCCGCTCGATATCCCCATCGCCGAAGAAGAAGCCTTCCGCGCCGAATTCTTCCCGCGTCTGGCCGAACGGGTGAACATTCAAGGGGAGATGGTCACGTGGGAAGACATCCGGGCGACACCCACGCCGCGCCTGTATTTGAGCGACGCCGAAGAGACGCTGTACGCAACGCTGTGTTTCGGCTACGAAGACGCGGAGACGCCCTGTGAACGCACTCCGGCGCCGTTCATACAGGAAAATATCCCCAATACCTGGCAGTTCCGGCGTATCCACCGGCAGATTGACCGTGAACTGGACTACTACCAGATGCTCACCGATGCGACTTACGGACTCAAACGCACCGGCACCGAGCTTCCTTACGGCACGTTCACGCTGCGCGCGCGCACGCACCCTTACGATTTTCTCGTCAACTGCATCCCGGCGCTCACCCGCGCCGGCTTCGAGATTTACGGCGAAGACAAGCTCAAACTGGGCCGCATCAACCGCCACACGCCGACGCTTTCACTGGGCATCAGTTCCGGCATTGACTGGTTCGAGCTGGAAGCCGTCGTGCGGTATGGCGACCAGAGCGTGATGTTGCGCGATGTGCGCAGCGCGCTCCGCAAAGGGCAACGGTACATCAAGTTGGCCGACGGCAGCATCGGGGAACTGCCGGAGACATGGTTGGCGCGCTACAAGCGGCTTTTCGAGATGGCCGAAGAGGTGGCCGATGGACATTTGCGCGTCGCCGACTATCATCTGCCGCTGCTCGATCCGCTACTGGACGATGCCGCCGAAGTGCGGGCCAGCGCCGACTTTGCCGAGCGCCGCCAGCGCCTGCACGATTTCGAGCGCATCGAAGCACAACCCATGCCCGCCGGTTTCGTCGGCGAGTTGCGCCCTTATCAAAAAGCCGGGCTGGATTGGTTGCACTTCCTGCACCATTACGGGTTTGGCGGTTGTCTGGCCGACGATATGGGTTTGGGCAAGACGATCCAGGTGTTGGCGCTGCTGCAATCGCTCCGCGAACAGAACAAGCGGCAAGGCCCAAGCCTGCTCGTCGTCCCCAAATCACTGCTGGTGAACTGGCAGCGCGAGGCAGGCCGCTTCACGCCGGACGTGCGCATCCTGGAATACACCGGCAACACCCGCGCCAAAGACCCCACCTTGTTCAAAGAGTACGACCTTGTCCTCACCACCTACGGCGTGATGTTGCGCGATGTCGAACTGTTGCGCAAGAGCCAATTCGACTACATCATTCTCGACGAATCGCAGACCATCAAGAATCCTCTCGCCAAGAGCGCCAAGGCGTCACGTCTGCTCAACGCTGCGCATCGTCTGGTGCTCACCGGTACGCCGGTAGAGAACAACACCTTCGAGCTGTGGTCGCAGTTCGCGTTCCTCAATCCGGGGCTACTCGGCAATATCGAGTACTTCAAGCGTGAATTCGCCACCCCCATCGAGCGCCATCAAGACGAAGAAGCGGCGCAAATGTTGCGGCGGCTCATCTACCCCTTTATCCTACGGCGGACGAAGGAGCAAGTTGCCCCAGAGCTGCCGGCGTTGACCGAGCGCGTGGTCTACGTGGATATGGAACCGGCGCAGCGCAAGGTCTACCAGCGCACGCGCGATTACTACCGGCGTCTATTGCTAGGGATGATCGAGGAACAGGGCCTCGACGACGCGCGGATGAAGATCCTCGAAGGCTTGCTGCGGCTGCGCCAGGCGAGCATCCACCCGGCGTTGTTGGAGCCGACGTATCGCGGAGAAGCGCCCAAGTTCGAGAGGCTGCTGGAGACGCTGGAAACGCTGCGCGCCGAAGACCACAAGGCGTTGATTTTCTCGCAGTTCGTCGAGGTGCTCACGCTGTTACGCAAGCAATTGGACGCGCAAAAAATCCCTTATGCCTATCTCGACGGGCAGACGCGCCACCGGCAAGAGCAGGTAGACAAGTTCCAGGAAGACCCCAAAATCCCGTTCTTCCTTATCAGTCTCAAGGCCGGCGGGCTGGGGCTGAATCTCACCGCCGCCGATTACGTCATCCACCTCGACCCCTGGTGGAATCCCGCCGTCGAGCAGCAAGCCAGCGACCGCGCGCACCGCATCGGGCAGGATAAGCCCGTCTTCGTCTACAAACTTATCACGCGCGACTCGGTGGAAGAGAAAATCCTGACCTTGCAGGAGCGCAAGCAGCAGTTGGTGGAACAACTCATCAGCGCCGAGGGCGGCTTCTTCAAGGCGCTTACGGTAGAGGATGTGAAGGCGCTGTTCGCGTAAAATCGCGCGTAGTAACGGCTTTAGTCGTTCACCGCAGGAGAGCGACTGAAGTCGCCACTACGCGCTATCCAATTCTTGCATCATCGCCCAAGCGAAACGGGCGGCTTTCTCCATGCCTGCTGGAACGAGGTTTTCCACGTTGTCGCTGGACTGGTGCCAGTTTTCCAGCCAGCCATCAGCGCCAAAGCCGGAGAGACACAGCCCGCGATAGCCGCGCACACGCAGCGCGCCGACTTCTTCGCCAATGACCATCGCGCCGCCCCGCACGCCGATTTCGGGATGCCGGTGCGCGGTGGACTCAGCCCACGTCAGTGATTCCACGTCAGGCCGGTACGCCGAGAGCAGCGAGAAACCCGTGTGCTGCGTCACGTAGACGACATCCGCAGCCCCCACCATATCCAGATCGAGGAACCAAGCATCGCGCAAGCGGTCGCCGTACGCATCGAGCAGGGCGTGCGCCCCGAGACAGCCGGTCTCTTCCGCGCCGGTGAACGCCAGCCAGACTTCGGTGTGGCGCAGCGACTGCTGTTGAAGTTGCGCCGCCAGTCCCAAGACACAGGCGACCGCGCTCGCGTTATCGCTCGCGCCGGGGACGTAGGGGCCGGTCTCATCGTACAGCGCGATCAGCAGGCTGGCAATGACTGCCCACAGGCTGGCCTGGCGGAACCGCCCTGCGCCTTTACTGCCGGTCACTCCTTCGACGATTTGCGCTATACCGTTGCTCGCCATAGACGCGATTCCCGCGGTCGTCAACCCCAGCATAGTCTTTTTGAACTGCGGCGAGAACGAATGACGGTGTTTGTTGCTGTCGGTGTGTCCCAGAAGCACCAACGTGCGCCGCGATTCCTCGGTAGGCAGCACACGCACGATCAATGTCGCGCTTTGCCGGCGTGGAGAGAATGCGGCGAGCGGCTGTTTGTCGACGCACGTAGAACGCCAAAGCGTATGCGCACTGGCGAGGGCTATCGCACCGCCCAACAGCCGTCCCACGCGACTGTGCATTCCAAAAAGGTTGCTCGCCAGGGTCAACGCGAGGGGATTGCCAAGCGCGTAGCCCCAGGTATCGGGTGTGAGGAACGGCAGCGTTTCGATCTCGTCGTAGCCGAGTGCGCTGAGCACCTGGCGGATGTACTGCCGCGCGCGCATCTCCGCCGGATGTCCCGCCGGGCGCGGCCCGATTTCCTCCGCGAGTTTGCGGACGTGGAGCAGCAATGCGCCGGATAAGAGTGCTTCGGCCATAGATCGTCCCTCCAAACAGCGGTGTCATCGAATGTCAATTATACTGTGACGAATTAGCGACTCGCCCTTTCTTCACGGTTCTCACCTGCTCGTTCAAAACTTGGAAAGGTGTGGTATGATAAGAACATCAGATACAAATGGAGGTAGAGCAATGACGCAATTGCGCACGCGCAGCGTGCCTCTGGAACAGCTTGCCCGGCTGATTCGCCGGCTGGACCGTCGCCAGAAAGCGGCGCTCATCCGATTGGTGCCGGAGTTGCAGACCATCCGTCCAGACGAATTGGTTTTGCCCGCCGGACAGAATGATTTGCTGGCCTACTTCGAGGCCAAAATGGCTGCGTTGCCCAAAACTCGTCCTTTGCGTGATAACGATCTCTTTTTGGGTGGCCTGACCGTCGCCGAGTTTTTCGCTGCACCGGAAGCAGAGCAAGCGCGTATTTGGGATATCGCGCATACGGAAGCGCTCCAAACACTAGACGACTATGAACACCCCATCCGCTCCGATGCGGTGCCTGCTCGATAAAAACGTCGTTCGCTACATCCTCACCGGATTGCATTACGGGCGGTTGCGTTCCTTGACGCCTCTGGAAACCAGCGCACTCTTGCTGTGGCGCGCCGCTGAAGAACGCGGTGTAACGCTCTTTGTCAGCCGTTACACTTTCAACGTACTTCAACGTCTACAACCATATCCCCTCGCTCAAATTGTGCTCAACGCGATGCCGGCCCTTTCGCCTACCCGGTATCAGCCGCGTTGGGCGCGACGTATACGGGAGAGCAGCGGATTATCCCGTGAGGATGCAGCGATGATAGCACTCGCCAGTTTTGGCAGCAATGACGCTGGCGAGATTTTGGGCGTCCATTGGTTGGCGACGAGCGATCAGCCGTTGCTCAATGGGTATCGCGCCACATTGCCCACGCTGGAACGCCGTTTTCGCGCTATGACCGCGCAACTATCTGCGCCATTTTGTGACGCAGCGTTACCCCACCTGATATCGCCAGATGCCCTGCTGATGAGTTGGCAAATGTGACCCTTTCACCAACTCCCCATCACCCGGATGTTTTCCGCACCAACGATGCCGGCGACCTGCTCTTT
>DAOUAQ010000291.1:0-26997 GCA_034433375.1 Anaerolineae bacterium
TAAAGCCGGTCAACGGCGACTTGGAGGCCAGGCCGTACTTTCCACCGACCGGCACCGGCGTCCCGGCGAAGATGCCATTGGCGATACAGATGGGGTTATCCGGCGAGAGCGGAGCGCAGCCCGGCTTGATGTTCTCCCACAACAAGCGCGCCGCCATCGAGACGCCGCCGATGTAGATTTTGTACCATTCTTCCGACTTCCTCTCGGTCCAACTCTTGCGCGTTGTCAGATCAATGTGCAGAATCTTTCCGCTATAACCATACATAAGCAACCTCCTGGGAATTGCGAATTTCGAAATTTTCTACCCACCGGCCAAGATAGACATAAGGATAAGGCGGTCGCCGTCGCTAGGGGCTTCATCCATTTGTGCAGGCTGGACCATACGACGGCCATTGAGGTTAAGCATATTCGAGGGTTGCAAGGTCTCACCATCAGCCTGAAGCACCTCACCCACCATTTTGGGATAGCGCGTCCCTAATAACCGCACAATCTCGCGGAAGGTCGCGCCATCTCGAAGCTCAAGGGAAACTTGCTTTTCACCGGTAACAATTCTAGGAATGCCCGTAAATTCCATCAAAACCTGCATTGTTCCTCCCACTGTAAGATATGGCGTACCTTTGATAACAGCCGACGCTATTTACATTTTATCCGAAGTCTAACGAAATACCAATGACAAGTATAAGCAACGCGATAAATAGAAACTCACCACCCAACACAAATCTATTGTCGTCCCTTTGTAAGACCTGTCAAGAGCCATCCTCATGAATTTGAAACAGGCGGTATAATGCAGAGGCATACTGAGAAAGGTTAAAAGTGTACGATGACGCCGCAGATTGTAGGTTCGCTCTATACTATCGTTTTAATCGGATTATCGCTCTACGTCATTCATATCATCACGCTGATCGCGCTGTATCTGCGTCACCGGCGTGAGCCGCCACCGGCGACGCCAGCCGCGACCGAGGCCGAGTTGCCCGTTGTAACCATCCAAATTCCGCTGCGCAACGAACGCTACGTCGTACAGCGAATTCTGGCGGCCGTCGCAGCCTTCGAGTGGCCCCGCGACCGGCTCGACATCCAGGTGCTCGATGATTCCGACGATGACACCACGGCATTGGCACAAACAGAAGCCGAACGGTTGCAGGCGGAAGGGTATCACATCCAGCTATTGCACCGGAGCGATCCCAGAGGTCACAAAGCGGGCGCCCTGGCTGCCGGAATGCAGCGCGCGCGCGGAGAATTTATCGCCATCTTCGACGCGGACTTCTCGCCTGCGCCGGATTTCCTGCGGCGGACGGCGCCCCATCTCATCCACGACCCGACGCTAGGCTTTGTCCAGGCGCGCTGGGGGCATCTCAATGCGGAATACTCGCTGATGACGCGCGCGCAAGCCCTGGCGCTAGATGCTCATTTCACCGTGGAGCACATCGCGCGCAATCGCTCCGGGCTGCTGATGAATTTCAACGGAACCGGCGGCGTCTGGCGCCGGCAGGCCATCGAAGACGCCGGCGGCTGGCAGCACGATACCATCGCCGAAGACCTCGATCTGAGTTATCGCGCGCAGCTTGCCGGGTGGAAAGTGCTCTACCTGCCCGATGTCGTCGCGCCGGCGGAACTTCCGCCGCTGGTGGCCGCGTTCAGGCAGCAGCAATATCGCTGGGCCAAAGGCGCGACGCAGGTTTTGCGTAAGTTAAGCGGGGCGATGGTGCGCTCGCCGCGCCTGCGTCCGGCGCAAAAAGTGATGGCGCTGCTGCACTTGAGCGGCTATTTCACGCAGCCGCTCATCCTGGCGCTGGTCTTCCTCGTCGCGCCAATGGCAATCTACTCGCCGCGCCTGCCGACGTTGACCATCGCCCTGGGAACGTTCACCATGCTGCCGCCCCTGCTCTACTTGATGGGACAGATGGCGTTATACCGGGATTGGCCGCGCCGCATCCTGTGCTATCCGATTTTGCTACTCTTGGGCGTCGGCATCAGTTGGAACACCACATTAGGGATGCTTGACGGCCTGCTCCACTGGGGCGGCGAATTCAAACGCACGCCCAAATTCGAGCTGCGCGGGCAGCAGGGGAATTGGCGCGACGCGCGGTATCGCATCAAACTTGACCGCGCGCTGTCCGGAGAGATTCTGATCTGCTTTTACGCGCTTGGTGCGCTGATCCTCGCCCACGAACTTCAGCGCACCAACTTGATGCCGCTGAGCCTGATCGCTTTGGCGGGTGAAGTGTTTGTCGTGTGGGGCGCGTTACAGCAAGTGGGGCAACACAAGAACAAAAAAGAACAGGGGCGATAAACGCCCCTGTTTTACACGATAGGAGTTAGCCGGTATTATTTGCCGGGTTTCTCTTCCGGCACAACATCAACTACAGTACCGGCCTGCGGCGCAGATGAACTCAGGCTTGGTTTCATCCCCTTGGGCGCTTCTAGCTTAGGCGGCTGCAAATCCTGCGGCATGAACGTTTGACCACGCAAATATGCGCCTTCGTTGATCAGCAAGGATTTGATGGTCATATCGCCCCACACGCGCCCGGTATCCATAATCTCCACTCGGTTGGCGGAAACATTACCCTGAACAGCCCCGGCGATGGAAACATTATTGGCTTTGATCTCAGCACGCACCTTGGCGCTCTCTGTAATCACGAGATTGCCGGTGATTTCTATCGTGCCTTCAACAATGCCATCCACGCGGAGACCGCCGTCTCCCTGAATGTCACCCTTGATGTGGGTATTTGCGCCAATAGTTGATTCGATTGCAGGTTGTGCCATACGTCCTCCCCCGGTAGCTGCTGGTTTGATCACTGGTGTTGCAGGTTCTTTAGGTTTTCCCTTACCACCTAACCACGACATCGTTACCTCCTCGCTTATAATATGCCCGGTTGATGAGTAGTCTTCTACGTTTTACGCCTTATCCCCCACTCCCAACCCATTGTATTTCAATAATAACCAGAGATGACAGTTTGTCAAACCTCATCTTCTAAAAAACGTTATCCAGCGTCGGACGGCGCGCCTTCGATCATCTGGCGCGCTTGGCCGAGCGCCTGTTGTTCTTCGGCGCTCAGGCTATACGATGAACGCCATTGCGTCAACGGCTTGGCGTAGACCCGCGCATCGTCGCGCGAGTGCAGGCCGCTGAGTATCGCGCCGTTGCCGCGCGCGTCTACCAACGCCAGCGAGAAACTCTGATCGCCACCCACGTTCTCGAAGGCGCTGTAACGGATGGCGCCAAGCCCCTGAATGGTGTGCGGCAAAATCTGCCCGAACTGGCGCAACGTAGCCTCGTGTTTGCTGATGCGCGTCTCCTGCACGTCCAGGCGGGTCAAGAGTTGCACAATCGTCGCCTGGTCGGTGTCTTCGGCCAGGGCGAGGATTTTCTGATAGCGTTCCTCCATCGTTTTGAGACGCTTCTCCAACGTGTAGACCCAGTAGGCGCCCACAAACAGCAGAATAGTCGAGGCAATCACCCACAGCACAAGTCCAGTCATACGCACCTCCGCAAAAGTTGAAAGTTACAAGTCGCAGGTTACAAGTTATCGGTCAGACCATTTTTTACCCACGATTATGGCTGAACGAGAATCGGGCCGAGAATGAAACGGTCGCCGGTCATTGTCCCGTCAAGATCGAACTGCGGGATGCGGCGGATGCTGCCCATCTCGTACATCCCCACTTCGAGCCAATACTGGCCGAGCGGCACGTCCGCCGGGATGACCAGCCGGTACGGATCAGTCACCTGCTGCCCCTCCAGCCACTTCGGGAACCACAGATACGATGGGAAAGCCCCACCCAAAGGTGTGTAGTCGTGCCCAAACCACGGCGCACCCGCCGCGTCAATCAGGTGAATGAAGATAGTGTAGCTCGTCCGCGGACGCGCCAACACGCGCCACGTCAACGTCAGGTGCAGCGGTTGGCCGGCTTTGAGCGGCAATGGCGCTTGCCATATTCCCTGCCGCGCCGTCCATCCGGCCCGCGCGCGCGCTGCGAGCAAGGCGACGTCGTTACCGATGTTGGTCAGCGCGTTCTCCAACACCCGCGTCTGCCGCGAGGCACCCTCATTCGGCAACACAGCGATCTCACCGAGCAACAGCGATGCCTCGCCATCGTTGAAGGACAATGCAGGGACGGCGTTGGTCATATCCGTATAGCCAAGGCGCAATGGATAAGTTCCCGGCGGCAACGAGTATGGAATAAACACATCGTACTGCTCAACGATGATCTCACCGGGCCGCCAATCTGGCGTCAGGTGACGGCTATCGGTTGTCCACCGCTGCTCCACCGCCCCCAACTGCGCGAAAGGCATCAGAATTGCTGTTTCGGTCGTCGCTGCCCGCGCATAGAGCGTCAGTGGCAGCACGCCGCCCTGCGCGACCGCCGTTGCGGGCAGATCATAGCCAAGCAAGTGCAGGCGATGATCTACCCACATGTCGTTCAGCGGATACTGCGGCGTGACCGGTTCCAACGCCGGCGGTTCGAGGACGCGCCACAGGTCGCCTTCAGGCCGCAGGCGGAAGCCCAAATTGCGTATCTCGCGCCGGTAGTTCGTCAGGTAGACCGGGCCGGCAGCAAGGTTGCCGAAAACGGCATCCGTCCACGAAAGCGCGCCGGTGACGTACAGCGGGCGCAAATCCGCCGCGTCAAAGGGTTCGCCTTCCACAAAAGCGCGATAGAAATACGGCGTGAGGTGCTCCCAATCGGAAGCCAACGCCGCCCTCTCTGTGCGGCCAACAAAGCGCACCGCCAGCCCGTCTACGAAGGCGTCGGCGTCATTCCAGTCGCGCAGCGAGATGCGCGGGTAGGTGTGGATGAGCATCCCCGCCGGCAGCGCCAATAACGCGACAGCAACAATCGCCGTACCCCAACGCGGCGCGAGACGTTCCGCCGATTCCAGAGCCAGCAGCGCCCCCACCCCCAACGGGAACGCCAGCGCCATAAAAGCGTGCAGCAGGTAGGCCATCACGTCCTGCACCGAATTCAATGTGAAGCCCAGATGTCCGAGCAGAAACATCCCCCACAGCAACGCCAGCCGGGGGCGACGCGCGGCCAGCCACGTCACTCCTACGCCCATCAACACCAACAACGACCAGGCATACTGCAAGCGCAGCAACGTCCAGAACACGCGCAACCGGTCAACCTGATCCGCCAGACCGAAATAGAACAGGTTCACCCGCAACCCTTGCGCCGTCGCGTGCCGCAAGAAGCCCTCCCACGTGCGCATGTCGGTGGGGCCAAAGGGGACGTCGGGACTGCGCAGAGGAAAGTAGAACCAGGGCAACAATCCCAAAAAGCCACATCCGACAAAGGGCAGCAGTGTTTTCCATTGTAGCAGGATTTTTGGCCGCTGCGCTAGGATAAAGGCGGCATAGGCCGGCAATCCCCACACCGTAATGGGATGGTGCGTCACGCCGATGCCGGCGAAAAACGCCAAAGCGAACAACCAACAGTCGTGATCTGCGCGCGACCAGCGCACCAGTAACCACAATTGCGTCGCGGTGATGGCGACGCTCACGATGTGCGCGTTGGAGTGAATGCTGTGCTGCCAGAGATCCGGGGCAACGGCCAACGCCAATCCGCCGGTCAACGCGGCGAGCAGCGGAAAGCGCCACCCCGCCATCGGCCTGCCGGTATCGTCCAGCCGCGTGTCGAGGATGATGAGAAAAACCCGGCTCACCGTCCAGGCGCCGGCGGCCCCGGCTAAGAGGTGTGTGCGCCAGGCGACCGTCCCAACAGCGAAAAGCCGCTGCCACACGCCGGCCAGCAAGGTGTAGAATGCGTAGCCCGGCGGGTGCGCGATACCCCACACGGCGGGGATGAACTGATATTCCGAGGGGTCGCCGAAGATCGTCCCGCGCGCCGCGGTGAGGCTGTAGAGAAACCAGGCGACGATGAAAAGCAGCGTGGCTGCCCATCCCGCCTGGCAGCAGCGCGCCGCATCCTTCAACTTCGCTCTTACAGATCCCTTCTGCAACCGCCCTCCCCTGGCTGATGACAAAGTCAGTCTTACACTCGACAGACCTGGGCATTATAATGCTTTTTCGCCGCGTGTCGAACTTTTCCCTTGCTTTCTCCGTGCGATTATCTATAATCAAGGCAGCGGAAATATGAAGTTCGCTTGGAGTACTCATGCCGCAGAGCGCGCGAGCCTATCACTATGGATAAGGAATGACAAAATGAGTGAGAATAAAAATCTCTGGATCGGTATTGTTGTCGTCGTCGTGATTCTTCTGATTGCGTGTACGTGCTGCTTGTGCGGCGGAATGGCGTTCCTGGTTTATATGAGGAATATCCCTTCAACGCCGACGCCTCCTATCGTATGGCCGGTCACGCCGGACAATCCAGACACACCGGATAATCCGATCATACCGGATAATCCGACAACGCCGGTAACGCCCGACCAGCCCCCCACCACAGCGCCCCTACCCGACGAAGCCGCCGAAACACTGGCAGCGCTCCAGTCAGCGCAAATCCCCGGCTCCGATCTCCACGAACTGGGCATCCGCTTTTTGGGCGTTCCGGCAGACACGCCGCGCGTTTTCTCGTCGCCCGACCCTGACTATGCCATCGGGACCCGGCGCAAGTTCAATGTCTCGAACGTGGACAACGACGAGCAGTTCGAAATCTACGCAACGCTGGTCTACAAAACGGAACACGTCTATATGTGGGTGGAAGAAGGCGTCAGCGTTGACAACAACAAGATCAAAAAAGCCGCCGATCTCTTTGAGAAACACACCTACCCCACCAACCGCGAGTTTTTCGGTTCCGAATGGACGCCCGGCGTTGATAACGACCCGCATTTGAGCATCCTGCACGCCCGCAATCTGGGCGACACCGTCGCCGGGTACTTCTCCAGCCCGGATTCTTACGTGCGCGCCGTGCGCAGCGATTCCAACGAGATGGAGATGTTCTACATCAACATCGAAAACGTCACTATCGGCGATGACTTTTACAACGGCGTGCTGGCGCACGAATTCCAGCACATGATCCACTGGAACAACGACCGCAACGAGGCGACCTGGCTCAACGAAGGGTGTTCTGAAATGGCGATGGAGCTGAACAATCGCGCCTACCCCGGCGGCAACTACGACGTCGGCGGCAGCGAGTATGCCTATCTACGCCGCCCCGATACGCAGTTGACGACCTGGCCCGAAGGGAGCGCCGGGGACGCTTCCGCCAACTATGGAGGCGCTTACCTCTTCATGAGCTATTTCCTCGATCAGTTTGGCGAGGATGCTACCAAGGCTTTGGTCGGCCACACAGAGAACAGTATGGAAAGCGTTGACCTTGTGCTTTCCGAAAACCTGGGACTGTCACTCACCCACGCAGACGTTTTCGCCAACTGGACCATCGCCAATCTTTTGGATAACGCCACCTTTGACGCTGGACAGTACGGCTACAAGGACATCACAGTCAGCCCCCCCCGTATAGATACCACCTACCGGATGAGAACTACGCCGTTCACCAACCGCAGCGCCGTCAACCAGTACGGGGTGGACTACATCAAAGTCGAAAGCAAGACGCCGGTGCGCTTCAACTTCACCGGTTCCACCCAGACTGCGCTGATGGATACCCAGGCGTACAGCGGCAAATACTTGTGGTGGTCGAACCGCGAGGATGAGTCCGACGCCCGCCTCACGCGCATCGTTGATCTGAGCCACGCGACAGAAGCCGAACTGCGGTTCTGGAGCTGGTACTACATCGAAGAAAACTGGGATTACGCCTACGTCGTCGTCGGCACAACCGACAGCGGCGTGATTCCCAGCAATATCAATTCCACCGATATCCATTGGAAGATCCTGGATGACCGTAGCCTGGGATGCCGTTCTACCAACCCCAACGGCAACAACTTCGGCTGCGGTTTGACAGGTAAAAGCAACTGGGCGCAACTGACCGCCGACCTCTCGGCCTACGCCGGGCAGGAAATCGCGCTGCGCTTCGAGTACATCACCGATGCCGCCGTCAACCAGGCAGGATTCGCCCTGGATGATGTGGAAATCGTCGTAGACGGCCAGACGTTGTTCAGCGACGATGTGGAGCAAGACGGCAGCGGCGACTGGATCGCGGAAGGCTTCGTGCGCCACGCCAACGTGCTCCCGCAGCAGTGGATCGTGCAGGTCGTCATAGATGGCGCGACGCCCCAAGTTGAGCGGCTGCTGATGCTCGACGGAACAGCCGGCGAGTGGACGATCCCTCTGAGCAGCCGGCAGAATGAAGCCATTATTGTCATCTCCGCGCTGGCGCCGGTGACGACGGAAGCAGCGACATACGAGATTTCGTTGCAACTTGCTCCCTGATCCGCATGGACGTTGCCCATAACGGCGCTTATGCACCGGCAGCCCCCATCGGCGTCTTCGACTCCGGCGTGGGTGGATTGTCCGTATGGCGAGAGATTGTCCGGCAGTTGCCGGCCGAAGACACACTGTACTTCGCCGATCAGGCGCACATCCCCTACGGGCAGCGCCCGCTGGATGAGGTGCGCCGCTTCACGGCAGACATCACGCGCTTCCTGTTAGCGCAAGGCGCGAAGATCGTTGTGGTGGCGTGCAATACGGCCTCCGGCGCGGCGCTCCACGCGCTGCGGGAGACATTCCCCGACGTGCCTTTCGTGGGGATGGAACCGGCGGTGAAGCCGGCGGTCGAACACACGCGCACCGGCGTTGTCGGTGTGATCGCCACCCCCGCCACGTTCGAGGGCGACTTGTTCGCCGGGCTGGTGGCGCGCTTCGGCGATGGCGTGGACTTGCACGCGCAAGCCTGTCCAGGCCTCGTCGAAGCGGTCGAATCCGGGGCGCTTGACACACCCGAAACCGGCGCGCTTCTGCGGCGCTATCTTGCTCCGCTGCTCGACGCGGGTATTGACCAACTCGTACTTGGCTGCACGCACTATCCCTTTCTGAGCACCGCCATCCAACACATCGTCGGTCCGGCAGTCACATTGATTGATCCCGCGCCGGCCGTCGCGCGCCAGGTGGGGCGCGTGCTGGCGCAACGCGGCTTACTCGCTCCCGCCGGTCAGCAGGGCCGCCACCAATTCTTCACCAGCAGCGACCCTGTCAAATTTTCCGCTATGGCGCGCAGACTCATCGGCGCCGAAATGCAGAATGTATTGTCTGTTACGGGTAATTGGTAACTGGTAACTGGTAACTGGTAATTCGTAATTCGCAATGCCAGTTCGCAGTAAGTACCGCTGATAGACTGGCTTGAATTGGCAAACAGGTATACACTATTGACCGGCGTTCACCAGCGGTTGGGTGAAAATTCCAACCGCGAAGCCGCCAAAGCCGCTACGCTTCCAAGAACGCCAAGTTTTTCTTGACTTTCGACTTTGAACTTTCGACTTTGGACTTTCGACTTTGAACTTTCGACTTTGGACTTTCGACTATTTTCGAGGAGGAACTATGAAACTTTTGCGTCGCTTGCTTGGAGTGTTAGTGATGATTGCGGGGTTGTTGGGTCTGCTGCTCGGCCTGGCCGGATTGGCCGGCGTGTGGATCGTGAAACCAACCGTGACGGCTTACGCCAGCGCCACCATAGACACGCTCACAAGGAGCGTCTCCACCAGTAAAAGTGTTATGCAGACCACCGCGGAGGCGCTAGGCGCTACCATTGACAGCGTGGATGCGCTTTCGGCGATGTTGGGGACAACGGCTAAAACCGTCGAAGGCACCCAACCGGTGCTCACCGAAATTGACACTCTCATGTCGGTCGCGCTGCCTTCCACCCTGAAGGCGACCACCACCTCGCTCTATACCGCTCAGGAGGCCGCGCGCGTCCTGGAAAGCACCATCCAATCGCTCGATACGTTCCGCTTCCTGCTGAGTGAGGTGCCGCTGGTGGGCGATTTTGTGGGGGAGCCGGGCGAATCCTACAACCCGGAGAAGCCGCTGGCGGACTCGTTGGGTGAGGTAGCCGTAAACCTGGAAGGTCTACCCGCCACATTGATCAAAATGTCCTCCGGCCTCAGCACCACCGACGATAACCTGAAAGACGTTCAGGAAAACCTTATGACGATGTCGGATAGCGTCGGGCTGATCTCGGTCAGCCTGGGCGAATACCAAAGGATGGTCGTGCAATCCCAATCGTCTATGGATGATGTGACAGCCATCCTCACGAACATTCAATCCCACCTGCCCAACATTCTCAATTGGGCAACGATTGGATTGACCTTGTTTTTCGCCTGGCTCTTAGCCTCGCAGATCGTCATCCTCAGCCAGGGCTGGGAGCTATACCAGGGCACAGCAGATCGTATGAGATAACAATGAGTGCGCCTATGTATGAGCGCGTCTCAAAGTAGAATTGGCGCAGGCACAGTATTTTCATATCAATCACATAACGAAAAGGAGACTCGTATGGCAATTACACTTGATACAACCCTCGGTACGCTGTTGGATGATCCGCAGGCCAAGGCCGTGCTGGATCAATACGTCCCCGGCCTCTCCACCAATCCGATGGTGGCGATGCTCAAGGGCCTGACACTGAACAAGCTGCTCGCTATGCCGCAGGCGGCGCAATTCGGCCTGACCAAAGAAAAGGCCGAAGAGATGCTGGCGGAAGTCAATAAGCGACTCTAAACGCGTTTTTTTATCAGCGAAGTTCACATTCTGAACAGAGCACAGAGTTCACAGAGATTCCGATCCGCCTCTGTGAACTCTGTAGCTTCTATGATCGTTGACGAGGAGGCGCGCTATGCGCAAAATTGGTCGGTATTGGGCAAGTTTGATCGTTGTTGTGTGCTTGATTGCGGGCTGCCAAAGTACACCCTCCGCCCCACCACCCACGGCGACGTCCACAACCGCACCTTCCCCCACCCCATCGCCCACAACCGCGCCGCCTACGGCGACACCGACGCCCATCCCTACCGCCACCGTCGTCCCGCTCGACCTCGTCAAGGCGGAAGCGCGCGTCCCACAGCTCACGTCGCCCGTGGGGATGGACGGCGTCCTCGTCTCTGGGACCGGCGATATGCCCTGGTGGAACGATGTCGTCTTCTACGAAGTCTTCGTGCGCAGCTTCTACGACAGCGACAGCGACGGCATCGGCGACCTCAACGGCCTCATCGAGAAGCTGGATTACCTCAACGACGGCAATCCCGCCACCACCGACGATCTGGGCGTCACCGGCTTATGGCTGATGCCCATCATGCAATCCCCTAGCTACCACGGCTACGACGTGACCGACTATTATACGGTCGAGGAAGACTACGGAACCAACGCCGACTTCAAACGGCTGATGGAAGAAGCGCACAAGCGCGGCATCGTCGTCATCATTGATCTGGTGCTCAACCACACCTCCGCGCAGCACCCGTGGTTCAAAGCAGCGCAGGATCCGAATTCGGAGTGGCGCAGTTGGTATCTCTGGAACGAAACAGGCGGGACGGGCTGGCATCGCGCGCCCGGTGGCGGGTATTATTTCGGCCTGTTCTGGGATCAGATGCCCGATCTGAACTATAACAACCCCGACGTGACCACCGAAATGCACAACGTCATCCGGTATTGGCTGGAAGAAATGGGCGTAGACGGCTTCCGCCTGGACGCCATCAAACACTTGATCGAAGAAGGCGCAACCACGGAGAACACCCCGGCGACATTAACCTGGTTCGAGGGCTTCTACGACTTCTACAAGAGCGTCAATCCCCACGCTTTCACCGTCGCCGAAGTGTGGAGTCCCACCCACATTGTCGCGCAGTACACCGGCGAAAAAGTTGACGTGTGCTTCGAGTTTGATCTGGCGGAGGTGATGCGGAGCGCGGCGTTCAGGGGAACGCCGACCGGCTTGCTGATGGCCCAGGAAAACGTGATCGCCGCTTACCCGCCGGGTCAGTACGCGACGTTCCTCGCCAACCACGACCAGACCCGCACACGCTCCACCTTGATGAACGATGAACAGGCGAAAGTCGCGGCGTCGCTGCAACTCACCTTTTCGGGCATCCCATTCATCTACTACGGCGAAGAAATCGGGATGCAGGGCGCCAAACCCGACGAGAACATCCGCCGTCCCATGCAATGGACGCCCAACGGCGGCTTCAGCACAGGCACGCCGTGGAAAGGTTACTACGAGGATTACGCGACGCGCAATATCACAGCGCAAAACACGACGCCGGACTCACTCCTCAACCACTACCGCACTCTCATCGCCCTGCGCAACCACCACGCCGCACTGCGCATCGGCGACTGGCTGCCGGTCGAGGCGAAACCGCAGTCCATCTACAGCTACGTCCGCTTTCACGGGGAAGAACTCGTGTTGGTTGTGGTCAACCTGAGCAGAAAGACCATCGCGGATTACACGCTCACCCTGGCGAAAGGCCCGTTTACCGCCGCGCCCCGCCCCGCCCTGCTGATGGGCGAAGGCGACCTGTACCTGCCGCCCGTCAACGCAAACGGCGGGTTTGGCGCCTACCGCCCGGTTCCGACGCTGCCGCCGTATAGTAGCACGGTCATTCAGTTTATGCCGTAGACCGACGTGAGATACAATTGAGTGACACCTTAGGCTCATACGACATATAGGCCCTACAAGTCTTATTCGTCCCATAAGAATACCCAACGACACTTGCTCGCAGGACTGCCCCATGACAAACAACACTTTTCTCCCACCTCACGGCAACTACGAAGAACTGCTTTCCTACCAGAAAGCTCAGGTCATCTATGACCTGACCTTCCGGTTCTGCGAGCGGTTTCTCAAAAAAGGCGACCGTACCATTGACCAAATGGTGCAAGCTGCTCGTTCCGGCAAGCAAAACATCGTCGAAGGTAGCAAGGCCTCCGTCACCTCCACAGAAATGGAAATCAAACTTACCAACGTGGCGCGCGCCAGCCTCGAAGAACTCTTGGAAGACTACCGCGACTTCCTGCGCGTGCGCGACCTGCCGTTATGGGACAAAGACTCGTCGCAAGCCCAATACGTGCGCAAGCTGGGCGCCAGACCCCACGTGACCTATGAACTCTTCCGCGACTTCTGTGATACCCGCCCCGCTGAGGTGGTGGCGAATATTGCCATTTGCCTCATCCACCAGGCTAACTATCTGCTGGACCAACAAATTCGCGCGTTGGAGCGCGACTTTCTCAAAGAAGGCGGTATCCGCGAACGGATGACCCGCGCCCGCTTGCAGGCGCGCAACCAACAACGCAAAGGTTAAGGGAAGGGTGAAAATGGGGTGGCAGAGAAAAATGCTCAGCGATGAATTTGTCAGAGTGTAAAGAAGTCAACCTTTTGCAACGCCTCAAACAACGGGCGAAACGCCGCGTAGGTATCGTCCAGCGATTGCGGGATCACGCGCGTATCGCCGACCACCGTCATATAATTCACGTCGCCGGCCCAACGAGGGACGATGTGCAGGTGAACGTGTTCGGCTACCCCTGCCCCCGCCACACTACCCTCGTTCACGCCAATGTTGAAGCCCTGTGGATTGAAGACTTGGCGCAGCGCGCGCAAACAGTGCTGCACCAACCGCATCATCTCCAACAGCGTCGCGTCATCCAGGGCCTCCAGCGTGCCGGTGTGTATGTAGGGAACGACCATCATATGACCGTTGGTGTAAGGGAAACGGTTCAGCATCACCGCGCAGTGCGCACCGCGATAGAGAATGTGCTCGACGGCATCCGCCTCCATTAATTTCTGGCAGAACAGACAACCTGCCACCTTATCACTCTCCCCGCGAAGATACGGCATCCGCCATGGCGCCCACAACTGTTTCATCGTCTTCCTCGCATAAACTCACATCTCCAGTCGAAGTTCCTGACCGAGCAAGCCCGCACTGCTGGCAAGCTCCTGCATCTCGGTCGTGATGGCCTGGCGGCGGGCAGATTGCAAGTCCTGCGTCAATTCCTCAACCAGGCGATCCACGTTCTGCGTCGCCGACTCCATCAATTGGAAGCGCGCCGCGTGCTCGGAGGCCGCCGCCGATAACAACAGGGTGTAGAAATTGATCACCGTCCATTGTTCAACGATGCGCACGTACAATCGCAACGGGTCGGTCTCGACAATGTATGGAGCGGTCAGCGCCTCATCCTGCGTCGCAAGCGGAGTGGCGGACGGCAGATCGGGCGGCAGCAGCCGGAAAACGGTCGGCGTGTAGCGTCCCGGCTCGTCGTAGGCGTTGTAGAGGATGTCTACCGCATCAATTTCTGACGCCTCGTAGCGCGGCAACCACGCGCGGGTCAAGGAGAACGCCAGCTCAAAGGCCGGCAAGCGCGTCACCGGCAGACCTTGCGACCAATGCAACGGGCGCTTCTGCCGCTGGAATGTGCGGATCAGCCGCGACCCTAACGCCATAACTTCCAGCGTGACGCCGCGCCGCGCTTGTTCCGCAAAGTATTGCCCGGCGCGCGCAGCAATCGCCGCGTTGTAGCGCCCGCACAGGCCTCGCTCGCTGCCAATGACCAACGCCATCACGCACTCAGTCACCGGCGACGCTTGAGCCTGGGACGCCGCAGTGCTGCGCAGGAACGGCAGGCCGCGGCGCGCCACACGCGGCTGCGCCTCTCGAATATGCGGCAACAAGAGCGGCAGGAAATTCAACAGCCGTGCGCTGTAATCCCGCAAGCCGCGCAACCGGTTAAGCGCCATCTGCCAGCTTCCCAGAGAAATCGTGCGCAACGCGGCCAAAATCGGGCCAACGCTGCGGATGTTGTTCAGGCGGCTCTGGATACGCTCAAAGTCTTGTGACATCCTTAATACGTCTCAAACCGCTCTATATCCCAGACGAAGACAACCGCGCTGCCGATGTACGTCGCCGGAGCGCGCGAGAGACCGGCCATCAGTCCCATCGAGGCTGGATCCTCTTCAGATTCCGACGCAGTTTGCGTCGCGGTTTGCGCCGCAGTCTGCGGCACAATCTGCGTGTGGCAGTTATCGCGGATGATTGCTAAAACCGATTCAAGGTCTTTCTGCCGGACAGCGACAAAGAGCATCTGCTGCGCCTGGCGCAACATCCCGCCCCGGCTGTCGGTAAACGTCGCCTTGTACCCCGCCGCGATGAGCGCCTCCATCACATGATTGGCTTGATCGCGCGGAACCACGGCCATGATCATTCTCATACGCCAGACCTCCTTCTAAACCAGGCGGCGAGGAAATCGTTCGCTGTTTGCGCCAACGCGGCGCGCACATCGTCCAGGAACTCCAACGAACGTCCGGGCCGCGCCCAGAGCGTTGGATATTCGACCTCAAAATGCGCCAACAACGCCCGCTCAAACGCCGGCACGTCACCGGCAGGGACGTCGTCGAGATACCCCTCTGCTGCCGCCGCAAGCATGATGATCTGCGCCGCCAACGCGAGCGGACGATGCACAGATTGCGTCAGTAGTTGCTGCAGACGTTCACCCCGGCGAATCTGGCGCTGTGTGGCTTCGTCAACGTCCGAGCCGAAGCGGACAAAGCGCGCGACTTCCTCGAACTGCGCCAATTCCAGCCGCAGCGTCGAAGCCAGCGCGCGCATCGCCGGAGCTTGCGCCGCGCCGCCCACCCGCGAGACCGAGCGCCCGGCGTCAATGGCCGGTTTTACGCCGCGATGGAACAGGTCACTGTCGAGCAAGATCTGCCCGTCGGTGATGGAAATCAGGTTGGTCGGGATGTAGGCCGACATATTGCCGCGCTGCGTCTCGACAATCGGCAGCGCCGTCAACGAATGACCGCCGGCAGCTTCGTTAAGTTTGCACGCCCGCTCCAACAAACGCGAATGCAGATAAAAGATGTCGCCTGGATAGGCTTCGCGGCCCGGCGGACGGCGCAACAGCAGGCTCAACTCGCGGTAGGCGTCGGCATGGCGCGTCAGGTCGTCGTAGACCACAAGCACGTCGCGCCCCTCCCACATCACCCCTTCGGCCATCGTGCAACCGGCGTAGGGCGCGAGATAGCGCAGCGCGGGCGGGTCATCCGGGCTGGAGACGATGACCGTGGTGTAGTCCAGCGCGCCGGCCTTTTGCAGTGTCTCAATCACCGCCAGGGTGGAGGACTTCTTCTGCCCAATCGCCACATAGAAACAGGCCACCCCCGTATGTTTTTGGTTGAGGATGGTGTCTACGGCGAGCGAGGTTTTACCCGTTTGCCGGTCGCCGATAATCAGCTCACGCTGCCCGCGGCCGATGGGCACAAGCGCGTCCACCATCTTCCAGCCGGTCAGCAGCGGCTCGTTCACCGGCTCGCGCTCGACAATGCCCGGCGCATCGTGCTCAAGATGTGTGTAGTAGGCCGACTCTATCGGCCCGCGCTCGTCCAGCGGTTGCCCAAGCGGGTTGACGATGCGCCCCAAGAGATTGCGTCCCACCGGCACTCGCAGCCGCTCGCCGGTCGCCAGCACTTGATCGCCGCCCTGAATGCCTTCGTCGGAGCCTAACAAAATCACGTCAACGTGATCGCGTTCCAAATTGAGAATCAAGCCCTGCACGCCGGTGGGGAATGTGACCAATTCGTCGGTGCAAGAGTGCGGCAAGCCGGAGAGCGTGGCGACGCCGCTGCCGATGCGCTGCACGGTGCCTACAGCCTGGAAGCGGACGCGCGGCTCAACGGCGGGCGCGCGTTCCGCGAGCAATTGCATTAGCCGAGGGATTTCAGGCTTGATCGCCGCAGTCCCGGCAATCGCCGCCACTTCCTCGCTCAGCCGCTTGACGATACTGGCGTCGCCGGCGCGATAACGCTTGACATCATCGCTAATATGAGGCGCGCGCTGATGCAAAATGCGCAGCAGGTTCCGAACGTCAGGTTGTGCATCCTGACGCGGCCAAGATTGCCGGTCAGTCATGCGCCAACCTCTCCTTCAGGATACCCATCACATCGGTGTGCAGCCCGTCCAGTTTACCGGCGATGGTGTTGTCCAGCACCAAATCGCCGATGCGCACCCGCATCCCCAAACCCAACGCCGGATCGGCTTTGAGATCAAGGGTGATATTGCGGTCGGCGAGGGCCGTGAAGGTGCGCACAAGCTGGCCTTGCTGTTCGGCGGACAGCGGTATGGCCGCGCGGGCGATCACCACCGGCGTGCGCGCGCCAAGCGAGCGGCGCAGAAGTTCCACGCGCTGCATATCGGTGCGCCCTAGCTCCCACACGCTGTCGAAGAGCTGTTTGAGCAACGCCTCCTGCAACTGCGCCGGCGACACCCGCCCTACCACCAGGGCGCTGACGTCCAACACGGCCCGCAGCAACTCATCGTGAAACTCATCCACAGATTGACGTCGCAAACGGTACGCATCCACCTGGGCTTCAGTGAGGATGTGTTCCACTTCAGTCTGAACGTCCTGCATCAATGTCATGCGGTCAAGCTCCACCTGTTCCTTCGCCTGGGTAATGAGCGCCGCCGCTTCTTCCTCCGTGCGCTCCATACGCGTCTCGAACTCCACACGCAGCGCAGCAGCAGCCTCGCGGTCCACCAACAATTCCTGCATCAGTTGCTCCTTTTCCACCGCGCACGCCTTGATGCGCTGTGACATCGGGCGGAAGAGGAAACGATACAGCAGCCAGGCAAAGACCAGGAAGTTAAAAACCTGCCACAGAATGGTAAACGGATCCAATTTAAGCAGCATGGGTCAATCCTTTCGCAGCGCGCGTTCTCACCCCCTTACCCTGTCGGGAAGAAACGATCCAGCAACGGGTTGGCAAAAATCAAGACCAAAACGATGAGCAACACGTAGATTGCCGTCGTTTCCAGCAGGACCATTGAGATGAGCAGCGTGTTGCGGATGTCGCCGGCCGACTCCGGCTGGCGAATCATCCCCTCAAGGGCCTTGATGACGGCGCGACCTTCAACCAATGCCGGGAGAATTGCCCCCAATACCATGCCGAGCGTCGCCATCACAATCGTGACGACCGTAACCAGTGTCCCAGGATCAAGTTCTGCCATGTAGCTATTCCTCCTTAAAAATACAAAATCTGCACATCACAAAAGCTGCTATAGTGCTCACTTTTCACCGCTGCCCAGCGCCGAGGCGATGTAACTCGATGCCAGGATGGTAAAAATGTACGCTTGAAAGACGCCCGACACTGTGCCTAGCAGCATCATGGGAAGCGGCACGATCGGTTGAATCAAAGAAAAGATAACAGCGACAATGAACTCTGAACTGATGATATTGCCAAAAAGGCGCAACGTCAGTGACATCGTGCGGCTCAACTGGCCGATTATTTCCAGGGGGAATATGAAAATCGGCGTCGCCATGCTTTTCAGATAGCCCCACAGCCCTTTTTCACGAATGCCAAAGTAATGGACGGCAAAGAAAACCACCAACGCCAGCGCCAGCGGCGTGTTGATATCCTTCGTCGGGGTCGCCAGGAAGGGAAGCAATCCCAGGTTGTTGGCGAGCAAAAGAAAGATCATGATCGCGCCCAGAAAGGGCAGAAAGGGTTCCGCCGGGCGACCAAGCATGTTCGAAACGGTATCGCTGATGAAATCAACGAGCATTTCCAACGCTTCGGGCATTGAGCGGCGGAGAATCAACACCACCCCCAAAACCAGCGCCATCATCACCCACGTGGAAATGACCGTGTCCCGCACCGGAATAACGCCAAAGAACTTAAAAACGACTTTCGGGAAAACATCATCCATAAACAAGTCCTTCAGTCTACAGTCAAAAATCAAAGGTCGAAAGTCGAATTTCACCTTTCGAGCGCGTCCAGAACAAAACCACCCAACGCGCCAGCCACATACCGGCAAAGGTGAACAACCCCGCCGCCGCACCTTGCTGCAACGCGACGATCAACACCAGCGCCGACAGCGCCAACCGCACGACAAATCCGCCGGCCAACGCAGCCACTGCGCGCGCGCCGCTGCCGGGCCGCAACCTGGCGACCATCCCCGCAATAGCGGCGACATTCAGTGAGCCGGCCAGCGCGCCGACGAGCAGCCAGAGCCAGTTATTCATGCGCGCCCTCCCGCAGTGTCGTCGCGGAACTCGTCCAACCCCTCGATAGGCTGCGCGCTGAGCGACTGCAACAACACACGCGCCAAACGGTCAAAACGCGCGGCATCTTCATCCCCGACTTCGCCGGAGACAGCGGCCGCCGGCGCAACCCCAGACGCAGCCAACTCGCCGCTGGCAAAAAGCGTCACGGTGTTATCCACAACCTGAAGGATACTCGCGGAGACAAAAATGGTAGCGTCGCTGGCTCCAGAAGTGTATGTCACCGGGCCGGCCAGCGTCTCGGCTAATAAAGGCGCGTGGCGCGGATAGATGCTCAACCAGGCCTGATCGGCGAGTTTCAGACGCACTTTGCCCACGTTCGCCACATCGAGCAAAGTCTTGCCCGGCGTCACCACGCTGAGCCGGAGCAGATCAGGCACCCTGCGCCTCTGGCGATGTCATCGTCGCGGCTTTGGCAACCGCGTCGGCAATAGGGCCAATCATATAAAACGCCTGCTCCGGCAAGTCATCATGCCGGCCATCGAGAATGTCCCGGAAGCCCCGCAGCGTCTCCTCCAACGGGACAAAAGCGCCCGGCATACCGGTGAAGCTGCTTGACGCAAAGAAGGGCTGCGTAAGAAACCGTTGCAGGCGGCGCGCCCGGTGGACAGCCAGCCGGTCGTCCTCGCTCAATTCTTCGATACCCAGGATGGCGATCACATCCTGCAGATCCTCATAACGCGCCAACAGTGCGCGCACCTCCATCGCAATCGCGTAGTGACGCGCTCCCACACCTTCAGGGGTGAGTAGCGTGCTGCTGGAGGCCAGGGGGTCTATCGCCGGATACAATCCCAGGCTGACCTGGCGGCGCGAAAGCACCGTCGAAGCGTCCAGATGTCCAAACGTCGCTGTTACCGCCGGGTCGGTCAGGTCGTCGGCAGGGACGTACACGGCTTGGATGGAAGTGACGCTGCCACGGCTCGTGGTGGTGATGCGCTCTTGCAAAGTCCCCATCTCGCTGCTGAGGGTGGGCTGGTAGCCGACGGCGCTTGGCAGGCGGCCTAGCAGCGCCGACACCTCGGACCCGGCCTGGATGTAGCGGAAAATGTTGTCAATAAAGAGCAGCACTTGCCGCCGCTCGCTGTCGCGGAAATACTCCGCCATCGTCAAGGCCGTGAGGGGAACGCGCAGGCGCGCGCCGGGCGGCTCGTTCATCTGCCCGAAGACCAGCACAGTGTTATCAATGACGCCGCTGCGCTGCATATCCAACCAGAGGTCGTTACCCTCACGGCTACGCTCCCCCACCCCGGCAAAGATGACGATGCCGGAATGTTCGCGGATGGTGTTGCCCATCAGCTCGATCATCAACACCGTTTTACCAACGCCCGCGCCGCCAAACAGCCCGATCTTGCCGCCGCGCGGATAGGGAGTCAACAAGTCTAGCGCCTTGATGCCGGTGATGAAAGGTTCCACCACCAAGCGCTGCTCGCGCAAAGGGGGTGAGGCAACGTGGATGGAACGCCGTTCCCCAGCCGTAACCGGCGGCTGGCCGTCAATCGGCTCGCCCAACACGTTGAACAGCCGGCCTAACGTCTGCGGGCCGACGGGCACTTTGATCGGGCTGCCGGTATCCACCACCGGCAAACCACGGCGCAAACCGGCGGTCCCACTCATCGCCACAGCGCGCACCGTGAACGGATCAATGTGTTCCTGGACTTCTACGACCAGGTTGGGGGCGTCGCCATCGCGTTGAATGAGCAAAGCATTGTCAATGCCCGGTAAATCTCCAGAGGGAAACATGGCATCTACGACAACCCCCACCACCCGCACGACCGTCCCTGTATTGATCAAAAGTTCACCTCTGTTTGGGAAGGGGCGCATCAAACATTCCCCCACCCGGGGAATAGTTACCCGCCAAGTATACCAAGAGAATTTCAATGAGGCAAGCAAAAAAGGCCAAACCTTTTCCTTTGCGCCATCCCGCAAGTTGCGCTTATGCGCCTCTGGGGTAACATAGCATCCGTGAAAACCAAACCGAAATTGTGGTGGAGCATCCTGGTCGCGTTACTCCTGGCGACGTTTGCGCTGCGTGTGTGGAACCTGGAGAACGTCCCGCCGGGCCTCACGCACGACGAAGCGGCCAACGGTCACGACAGCGCGGCGATTCTGCGCGGCGTTCACCGCATCTACTTCCCGGTGGGCTACGGGCGCGAGCCGTTCTACAACTATTCTGTGGCGGCGGTGACGTTTTTTCTGGGACAGGGCATCTTCACGCTGCGGGTCACGACAGTCTTCTGGAGCCTGCTCACGTGGACCGCGACCGTCGCGCTGGCGCGGCGCTGGTGGGGATGGCGCGCGGCGCTGCTGACCGGCGCGGCGCTCACAGTCGGCTTTTGGCCGTTGATGATGGCGCGGGTGGGATTGCGCGCAACGACGCTGCCGGCGCTGCTGGCGGCCTCGGCGCTGGCCTACGAGCACGCGCTAACCGCGAAGACAGCGCGCCGGGCGTGGGGCGGTTACGCGCTGGCCGGCGTCTTCCTCGGCCTGAGCTTGTACACGTACATGGCAAGTCGCGGGATGCCGGCGCTCTACCTCGGCTTCCTCGTCGCCCTGGCGCTCTTTGACCGTCGCACACTGCGGCGAAGCTGGCGCGGCACGCTGGCGGTCATAATCATCGCCGGGCTGCTCAGTTTCCCACTTTTCTATTACCTGCGCGTCCACCCGGAACTGGAACAACGCATCGCGCAACTGGGCGGCGCGCTCACCGCGCTCAAAGCTGGGGAATGGCGTCCGCTGTGGAAGAACATCACCGATTCGCTGCCGATGCTGTTCTGGAAAGCCGATCCCTATTGGCTGTACAACATCGCCGGGCGAGCGGCGCTGGAACCGCTGCTTGCGGCGCTGTTCGTCATCGGCGCGCTCCGCGCGGTGACGCACTTGCGAGATCGCCGCAGCCTGTTCGTCCTGCTCTGGCTGGGCGGCGGACTGGCGCCCGCGTTCCTCACCGCCGTAGATTACAACACCCTGCACGCCATCGCCGCCCTGCCCGCCGTCTTCCTCCTCGTCGGGCGCGGCCTGGAGACGGTGTGGACGAATTGCGAATTACGAATTGCGAATTACGAATTACGTTGCGCGCTTCTCCTCGCGCTCCTGTTGACTGGCGGTGAAGCCGTGCGCGCCTATTTCGTCACGTGGGGGCAGAACCGCGATGTGCGCGTGCTGTACCACCATCACGTTGTCGCGCTGGGACGCTATCTGGAAGACAGCCTTGACCATTCACCGGTCGTCGTCACCAGCCTGTATCCGGGCGAGTTCCACGATCCGTACACCATGGAAGTGACGCTGCGCCGCCAAGACCTGAACATCCGCTGGAGCGATGGGCGCAGCGCGCTCTTCTTCCCGCACGGCGAAACGCGCCTTTACACGGAGACGCAGGCCGCCCCTGCATTGCCGCTGCGTCCTTTTGTGGATGGATACATCATCCCGGAGACGCTCCTGACGTTCAGAGACAATGACATCCCCACAGCAGTTTACGGTTATCGCTGGGACGCCGATGCCGCGTGGCGCGCGCTATCCGCCGAGTTGACCAGCATCGTCTACACCGCGCCGGGCGATCCACCGCCAAGCGCGGAGCACAGCGCGACGCCGTGCCCTGTCCTCTACGGCGGAACCGTCGCCCTGGCAGGATACCGGATCACGCCGAACGCGCCCCACCCCGGCGCGGCGCTCGAGTTGCTCACGGCCTGGGAAGTGCGGGCGGCGCATCCGGCAGAACTCGTGCTGTTCACCCACTTGCTCAATGCGGAGAACACCACCATCACCCAAATAGACCGGCTCGACGCCCCTTCCTGGCAATGGCAGGCCGGGGATCGCTTCGCGCAAATCCACACGCTCAACCTACCGGCCGATCTGCCGCCGGGTAACTATTATCTCGTCGTCGGATTTTACACGCGCCAGGGTTTACAACGCTTACCGATTGACGCCGCCAGTCCCATCACGCGCGCGATGATTCCGGTGGAGGTTGCGCCATGAAGCGGTTGAAGTCCTGGGAACGGTGGGGCGTTGTCATCATGCTGTTGCTGGCGTGGGGGATGCGGTGGATCGCGCTGCTGGACGTACCGCCCGGCTGGCGCGACGACGATCTCATCGAACTCTACATCTTCTCGCGGGAAATCCTGGAAACCGGCCCGCAGCTTTATTTTGCCGGGGCATCGGGCCACGAACCGCTCTATCACACGCTGCGCGCGCCGCTGCTGGCGGTCGCCGGACTGAACCAAGCGGCGGCGCGCTGGCAAGCCGCCGTCTGTGGCGCGCTGGCCGTGCTGCTGACGTGGGCGGTGGGGCGGCGGCTCTTCACCCGCGAGGTGGGACTGCTTTCGAGCGCACTGGTCGCCGTCTCGTTCTGGGCGCTGATGTACAGCCGCGTCGCCATCCGCCACATCGGCGTGCTGCCGTGGGCGCTGCTGGCGATCTACAGCGCGTGGCGCGTATTGCAGGATGAATGTCCGCCGCGCGCTGCCGTGTTTGGCATCGCCATCGGGACAGCGGGGGCGATCTACACCTACTACGCCGGGCGGCTCATTCCGGCGGTGCTGATCGTCGCGCTGCCGTTCGTGGGCGGGCGCACAGGGCGCTGGAAGCCATACCTGGCGGCGCTGGCCGGCGGCGCGCTGCTGGCGGTTCCAATGTTCTGGGCTGCAGCGCACATCCCCGGCGCGGACGCCCGTGTGGGCGAGCTGGCTGTACCGCTCATCGCGCTCGTGGAGGGCGACATCCGGCCCCTCGTACAAACCACCTGGACCACGCTCGGTATGGCGCACGCCAAAGGCGATCCCGAATGGCTGTACAACATCAGCGAGCGCCCGGTGTTCAGTTTAGCCGGGGCGCTGCTCCTGTACATCGGCATTCTGACGCGATTAGGGCACTTGAAACAGGCAAATGCACGGCTGCTGCTGCTATGGCTCGGCGCAGGGATTGCGCCGGCGTTCATCAGCCTGCCGCCGTCGAGCTACGGACACACGATTCTGGCGCTGCCGGCCGTCTACATCCTGCTGGCGATGCCGATGAAGGCGGCGGCGCGGCGCTGGCCGTGGACGACGCTCCCGCTGTGCGCGCTGACGTTGGCGTTAGTTGCCGGGCGCGATCTGCCCGACTATTTCGTGACGTGGCCGCAGGCTTCGATGGTGCGCTTTCTCTATCGCGCCGATTACCGCGCGCTGGCTGGCTATCTCGACGCGCACCCGGAGATTGAGGACGCGGCGGTGGGCAGTTTTCTGTTCGGGCCGTGGGACAAAGTGGCAGTAGAAACTGATCTACAGCGGCGGGATGTAGCGCTACGGTGGGTCAATCCGGCGCGGGCATTGGTCGGTGGGAAAGGACCATTTCGTTTTTATGCGCAAGACGAGAACTCCATCGCGCCGCAGTTCCAGGCGCTCCTCGACGCTGCGCCGTCCATCGAAGCGCCGTTGGGGATGCAGGGATTTTTGCTCACGCTGCCGGCGCCGCCGGATGACGCGCTTACCGTGGATGTCAACGGGACGGCGCTCGCCGCGCAACCCTTCGCCAACGCGCTGGCCGTGCAGGCCATCGCCTGGGACGATGCCCGCACGCTGAGCGCGTGGTGGGGCGTCGGCGGCGACCTGCCGCTGCCGCCGGAGGAACTGATCGCCAATCCACCGCCGCCGGGCGTCTACAACGGGCCGCGCCTGAGCGTCTTCGCGCATCTCCTCGCCGCCGACGGGACGATGATCGCCGGGGACGACGGCCTGGGCGTAGACCCGTACTCGCTGCGTGTGGGCGACCGTATGGTGCAGGCGCATCGCTTCACGCTGCCGGAGAACGCACCCGCCGGGCCGTACACTCTCGCCATCGGCCTCTACGATCCGCTAACCGGCGAACGTTGGCGGTTGCCAAATGGGGCGGATCAGCTTAGAATTGCGAGTGAGTCAACCGACTAAACCCAGCAGCGTAGCTGACCAGTGTGCTCTGATAAGGAAGGAACTGTATGATCAAGTCAATAAAATTGACCAATTTCAAGAATTTCCGCGAAGCAGAACTCGCCTGCGGGCCACTGACTTTACTGATCGGCGCAAATGCTTCCGGCAAAAGCAATGTGCGGGATGCTTTCAGATTTTTGCACGGCATTGGACGTGGCTATACGTTGTCGGAGATCATCAGCGAGAAATTCGGCCCAGGCAGCGAATTGGTATGGGCTGGTATTCGCGGCGGCGCGCAAGGGATTGCTTATCGCCAGGCTGACACTTTCGCGCTAGAAGTCGAGGCCGCTGATGTGCTTGACGATGACGATACGCCTTGTGTATATCGGATAGAAGTTGCGCCTGTCCATAACGGAGGGCGCTCGCGGGTGGTCGCGGAATCCCTGTATTTTGGTCAGGCGCAAGTCTTTGCCACAGAACCTATCGCCAATGCGCCCGATACGCTCGGCGTGCGCGTGCTAGGAAAAGTCGTCAATGACCAACCCTTACTGCTCACCAGACAACCGGCATTGACACAATTCGTCCGGCCATACTTTTCCACTTTAACCCAAGAATTGAGAGACTGGCAGCTCCTGGAAAAATTCGAGATGATCCGGCTAAAATTCATCGAGCTTTTAGGCCGGATGCGTTTTCTGGAACAGGATCCGAAAATGATGTGCCAGGCAGCATCAACGAACCAAGAAATTTTAGGGGATCGCGGGGAACATCTGGCGTCTGTGTTGCAAGCGATCTGCGCCAATCCACAACGCAAAGCTGTATTGTTGAGTTGGATACACAGTTTGACCCCGATGGATATAGCGGACCTCGAATTTATTCTCTATCCAGATGGCAACAAAGTCACTTTCAAATTGATAGAAGCCGATGGACAACTCACTTCGCCCGACAGCGCCTCCGGCGGGACGCTGCGTTTCCTGGCAATCCTGGCTGCATTATTTGGCCCGCAAACACATCATCTGTTTTTCTTCGAAGAGTTGGAAAACGGTATCCATCCGACGCGGCAACATTTACTGCTAGAGCTACTCGAAAAACAAGCCAGACGCAATCGAACCCAAGTGATTGCGACGACACATTCACCGCAATTGCTACGTTTGGTTAGCCCGGAAACGCTTAACTATACCTCGCTCATCTATCGTCTAGAAAATCAGCCCAACGGATGTATTCAAAGACTCCAACAGTTACCGGAACAGGCATTACAGGTTATCCATAAAAACGACCTGGCTAATCTCTACGAGTCAGGTTGGTTTGAACATATAGTCAGCTTTCTCGAAGCAGAGAAGATCGTATGAGTACCAGAGTACTGATTATTCCAGAGGATTTTCGCAAGGACCAACATATACTCAGGCCGCTGATCAAGGCATTGTTTACTGCTCTAGGTCGCCCCAACACGCAAGTCGAAATATGCATGGATCCTTTGCTTACTGGTATTGCGCAAGCAATGGATAAAGACCATCTCGCTGAAATTTTCGAGAAGTACGGTATGGTTGACCTTTTTCTGTTATGTGTGGATCGCGACTGTGATAAGGAACGAAAAGCAAGTCTAAACGAAAAGGAAATCTGGGCGCGCACCACTCACGGGCGTACCCTCATCGCAGAAAATGTATGGCAGGAACTTGAAGTGTGGGTGTTGGCCGGCCATGATTTGCCGCCAGAGTGGGAATGGGCAACAATCCGCGCTGAATGTGATCCCAAAGAGACCTACTTCACACCGTTTGCCGAACAACGTCAGGTTTTAGAAACTCCAGGCGAGGGGCGCAGAATTCTTGCTCAACAAGCTGTCCGCCGTTATGAACGCATCCGCCAACTTTGTCCCGAAGACATCGCGGCGCTTGAAGAGCGTGTGCAGCGTTGGTTACAAGAACAGTAAAGCATAGGGAGGATGTTATGATTATCAAAGTTCTGGTTCCCATCGCCAACGGCACAGAAGAAATCGAGGCGGTGTGCATCATTGATACGCTGCGGCGGGCGGGGGCGGAGGTGACGGTGGCATCGGTGGAGGCCACGCTGCAGGTGACGGCTTCGCGGGGCACAAAGCTGGTCGCCGATGCCTTCATCGCGGACTGCGCCGGCGCTGTCTACGATGGCATCGCCATCCCCGGCGGGATGCCCGGCGCGGAACATCTACGCGATTGCGAGACGCTAACGGCGCTGTTGGACGCGCAACGTGACGCGGGGCGGCTCTACGGCGCGATCTGCGC
>DAOUAQ010000292.1:0-30964 GCA_034433375.1 Anaerolineae bacterium
CGCAGGGTCGGGTCCATCGCCAGCAGGCTGGTCGTTGCCAGGCCGGTATCAATAGCCTCACCGCCCGCCGGAAGCGGGTCTTCCACCACCACATAGTAGCGGTCGTGCGGCACAATGAGCGTCAAGTCCACGCGGATCACGTCGCCCAGCTTCACCTCACGCACATCAGGGCAGCCGATTTGCAGATTTGCAGATTTTGCGATTTGTTGATTTGCACATTCCGCCAACGTGTACTTGCGCTGTACGATAATGCCTCTGTCGGCAGGCTCCACGTTCTCCACCGGCTGGTAGACTTCCAGGTGCGCCGTGTAGTAGAGCCGCCCGTTGCCGTCGGTGCGGGCGATGGTGAGCGCGTTGGTCATATCGGTGATGAGATCGCTGATGGGGATGACGGTACGGCTGCTCTCGCGGATCGTCTCGCGCGTAGCGACGCCTTGCGCCTGCTGCCGGTCATTGAGATAGAGCGCGTACTCGTAGTCTGCGTCGAGTTCGCCGGTCTCCACCATCCAGTCGGTGAGCGCGATCAACGCCCACGCCGTCTCCTGTGTCGTCTCCCAGATGCCGGCGCGCCGGGCCACCATCAGCCAGCGCACAACATTGGGCAGCAGCGCGTTCTGCGGATCGAGCTTCACCAGCGTGTCGAGCACGATGGCGGTGGAGCGAGTGTCGGTGTTCATCGCCCACCAGTCGTAGTCGGACTCTTCCCAGTGCGTGCCGGTGGCGCTGAGGATGGCGGCATTGTTGATGTCTGACAGGAGCGTGGCGAGGCGGCTGTCGCGCCAATTGTAGAGCCACAACGCCTGCGCCAGATATGCGCGGGCGTAGGTGCTCAGTTTCTCGCGGTTCTCGTAGAGTTCATCGAGTTTGTTGATGGGCGCGGCGTTGCCTTCCGCCAGAACGTAAAGGAGCCACGCCTGTTGGTTCGCGTTGCGGAAGTTCTTGTAATCGCGTACTTCCTTGATCTGGGCCTGCAGATAAGCGATGCCGTTGGCGAGTACATCTTGCTTGATGGTAACGTCGCTCTGCTGCGCCTTGAGCAACGCGAAGACGACGTAGGCGCTGACGTGCGGGTTGCTGTACCGCTCTTCGGCCTTGTACCACCAACCCCACCCGCCGTCGGGATTCTGTTGGAGATAGAGCCTGTTCAGGCCCTCATCCACCAGACCGGGCAGGCGTTCGGCAAGTTCCCTGTTTTCGATCCCTAGCGTTTTCAGCGCGTTATACGTAAGCACGTTGGGCAGGAAGCGGCTGACGGTCTGCTCGGTACACTCGTACTCGAAGTGTTCGAGGTAGCGCAGGCCGTCCTGCATCCCGGCGGCAAGGCTCGGATCGAGTTGCACGGTGAGCGTGCCGCGCCGCTCGTCGAATTCCGGCGGCAGCGCGATGGCCTCGGTGCGCGAGCCGCCCTCGATGAGCTGTCCCGCCGTCCCCACGATGTCGGGTGTGGTGTAGCGGAAGACCAGCAGCGAGCCGTCCGGCCCGGTGCTGAGGCGCGGCTTGCTCGCGTCGGTGTATTCTCCGGCAACTGCACTGAAGATGAGCTGCGCGTTGACCACATCCTGCACCGTCACCCACCACGTCACCTTGCGCTCACTGCGCGCGGGGACAGCGACGGTCTGGCGCGGCGGCGTCTCGGTATGCACGCCCACACCTGCGGCGCTCAAGGTAACTTCCACGGTCAAATCCTGCCCGGTGTTGTTGCTGACGTTGGCGGCGAGCTGCGCGCGGTCGTCCACGACGAAGAAGCGCGGCGCGACGGGGCGCACCAGCAGCGGTTTCGTGGCGACGAGTTCGGCGCTGCCCTCGCCCACGCGCGTGTCGGCGGTGAGACCGACGGCGTGCAGCGTCCAAGTGGTGAGGTTGTCGGGCAGGTCGAGGACGAAGCTGGCCTGGCCTTGTGCATCGGTATAAGCGACCGGACTCCAGAGAGCCGTGTCGGCGAATTCCTCGCGGATTTCCACCCCGGCCGGCGGCGCGACGTTTTCGGCGTATTTCTCCATAGGCGCTTCGGCGGCAGCCGGCGCCGCCGTTGCCATCGCTGCGGGCATGGCGGCGGGCGCCTCTACCATTTGCCTGTCCCCATCCATCGCATACTCCGCTTCGACGACAGAGGCCGCCGTCAACGTCAGGTCCAAATCCTCGGCGATTTCTTCGAGATAGCGGTTCACGGAAAGGCTGAGCGCGCTGCCGGTGGAGACCTGAAGCGCCCGGCGGGCGTAGAAGCCTTTGAGGATGTCGCTGCTGCGTGGGCGCAGGCTGAGCACGGCCTTGTCCACCACGTCAAGCGAGAATTCCACGCCCGCGGCCGGCGCGCCGTCCGGCAGCGTCGCGCGGAGGGTGTAACGGACTTCGTCGCCGGGCTGCGCCAGTTCAACATCAGTTTCAAGTTGCAGGTTTAGGGTTACAGGTTGTAGTTCCACATCCAGCGGGAGCAGTCCCATCTTGAAATCGGCCAACACCCCCTTACTCCCGGACGCCTCCACACCCCTACCTCGCACCAGCACGACCGAGACGTAGATATTCGGGATGTCTGCTTGGGTGATGGGCAGGCGGTAGATGACGCTGTTGCTTGTCATCTGGATGACCTCGTAGCGGCGGACGCCCGCGCGTTCGACGGTGACGAGGGCCATGTGCGGCCCCTCAAAGGGCGAGGGGATGAGGATTTCGGCGGTCTCGCCGACTTTATAGGTGTTCTTGTCGCTGATGAGGGTGATGCGGTCATTGTTCTCGCGTCGCCAGGCAACGTAGTCTTTGCCGGAGACCCAGATGAAGATGGAGGAGCGAATCGCTTCCGTCTCCGGCGTGAGATTGGCCGGGGTAGCGACGATGTGATACGAACCGCCCTCTGCCGGAGTGAAGGACGCGACGGCCTCGCCGAGATCGTTGGGGGTGACGGTGGTTTGGTCCACCAACGTCTCTTTCGTCTCCCACGACCAGGAACCGCCGCCGAATTCGTTCTCGACGAAGGTGTTGAGCCACTCGCGGCGGTAAAATTGGACTGTAAGCGAAGCGGCGATGGCTTTGCCGGGCAAGCGCGCGCTGTTCCAGTCCACAACCACGAGGTCAATCTCGCTCGGCTTCCCGGCCTCGCCGACGTATTCCCGCGAGGCGAGGCCGATGTAGTACGGGCCGGGATGGACGATGACGCTGTTCCGCCCGGAGATGGCCTGGTTGTCGGGGCCAGTGGCGGTGGCTTCGAGCGTGAGGCGTGAAGCGCGAAGCTGGTTGCTGGAAGCTGGATACCCTTGCCATACGCGGAGTGCTTTTTCCAGTTCGGCCCCGTTTAGGGTGAGGGACAGGATGCCATTGGCGTCGGTGGCGCCGCTGCCGCTGAGGATGGGTTGGGGGGCGGGTTTCTCGCGCCACCACCACCAGCAGTCGAAGCAAATGTAGGGATCGTCCACGTCGCTGAAGCTGTAGCGCCCGCCCCAGGTGGGGGTAAAGCGGTAATCCTCGACCAGGACGTTCCACGTGACGTCCGTGTTCGCCAGCGGGCTGCCGAAGAAGTAGCGCGCGGTGATCGTCGCCGCCACGTCGCCGCCGCGTTGCACTTCGGCAGCGGCGGTCTCCACGACGATCTCGAACTCCGGCGCGCGATAGGCCGCCACCTGGAAACTGGTGTAGCCGCCGTAATCGCCGAAGGAGACGTAAACCTGGTAATCGCCCAGGGCCGCGCCCGTCGCCAGGTCGAGCGTCCCATTGAAACTGCCCAACTCGCTGAGCGTGAGCTGCTGGCTGTAAATTTCCTCATAAGCCGCGTCGCGGATAGCGACATTCACCGTCCGCACACCCGGCAGGTTGAAGGCCGCGTCGTTTTCGGCGCGGATCGCGCCCTTGAACTGCACGGTCTGTCCGGGGCGGTAGATGGGGCGGTCGGTGTAGACGTAGGTGCGGTAATCCTGCGCGTACTCGCCTTCGCCCATGCCGAAATCCCACGGGCTAACGCCACGTCCCCATCCCTCGGCGACGGCAGCGAAGGGATTTTCGCTGTAGATCACCACCGTATTGCGGTTGCCGGGCAAGCTGGCGCGCGCGATGCCGTTGCTATCGGTCGTCAGCGTCCCCAGGCTGTTGCCATCGTATTGGAACAGGTTCAGTGTGAGATTGGGAACCGGCGCGCCGCTGCTCAGATCGGTGGCCCAGATAAACGCTTCCTCCGGGCTGGCCTTCAGGGTTAGGTTGTAGTTGGACACGACCAGGACGTGCCGCCGGTTGTAGTAGTAGGCGTATTCTTTGCTCACGTCCGGCGAATCCGTTTCCAGCAGATACAGGCCCGGCTCCAACGTCCCACCCGGCGTCTGAGTCAGATTGACGACAGTGTAGGTCTGCTTGTTGAGCGGACTTTCGAGGTTCTGCCGCCACTCGCGCATCAGTTGGCTTCCCGCGGGGAGTTCCTCCTGCCACTGCCAGTAGGATTCCTGTAGCAGCCGCGTCGGCAGCTTGTAGAGGTGCATATTGACCCGTTTGACATTAACGTGACTGAGCACAATCTGGGCGGGCAGCGCGGCGTCGTAGGTGCCGATCACATCGGGCACGTGCAGCCGGTACACCGGCTCGAGGGGGGCGGTGCGGAATTTCACCGTGCGCCCGCGCGGGATGGTGTTGCCGTAGGGATCGGCGATGCCGTCTTTGATGACGACGGTGTACTCGGTTGAGGGCTGCGCGCCGAACTGGAGGACGAAGGTATTGTCGTAGCGTTGGAAGTACGTATAAACCTGCGTCGGCGAGAGCGGCGGCGTCATCGTCAGGTTGGGCATCACTGTGGTGGGATCAATGGGGGTGTTGAACGTGATCTGGAAAGCGGTGTAGGGTGGGGCGTTGCGTTCCTGATGTTCGGGCGTGGTGGAGACAATTTCGGGCAGGGGAACGGTGGTGAATTGCCAGGTGTAACCCTCTTGCATCCCGCTGCCGCCCAGGAGGGAAGTGATGCCGGCGTCCAGTTTCACCGTGTACGTCGTGTTGAAGTCCAGGGAGCGGGTGGGTGTGAAAATCACGGTGTTTTCTTCGACAGCGAAAGTCCCGTTGACATCGTTGCCCAACAGGCCGCGCCCGCCGCTCAGATGGAAGGCGCGCTTGGCGGACGTTTCGGCTACCGGCTGGTTGAACTGCACGGTGATGGCCGTCTCGATGTCCACCAGCGTTGCGCCGGTGTGGGGCTGCGTCCACACCACTTGCGGCGGGACGGTGCTGAAGTGCCACCCATAATCCTCCGCCAACAGCGCGCCGGCGATGTCTTGCAGGCCGGCGCTGACCGTCGCGCGGTACGTGACGCCGCCCGCCAGCGGTTGCTCTGGCGTGAAGACGTAGATGGACGTGTTCAGCCACTCGCCGCGCCCGTTGATCGGCGGATCGAACGTCACCGGATCGGGCAAGTTCTCCATCTGCGCCAGCGTGGTGAGCGGGACGACGGGGCGGTTGAACATCACGGTGATCGTCGCGTTCGTTTCCACGTCGGTGGTATCCGGGTCGGGGATCACCTGGGCCACTTCGAGGTAGCCGGCCGTCGCAAAGCGGAAGGTGTACGGTTCGCGCAGCAGCTCGCCCGTGGCGGCGCTGGCATTCTGCGTGAGGATCACGTCGAAGACGGTGTCGCGCGGCAGCGTTTCGGCTGGCCGGAAGCGCAACGTGCGCGCATTGATCCAGGACAATTCGCCTTTGACCGGCGCGCCTTCCCCGGCCTTTTGCAGCGTGAACGCGCTCGCCACGGCGGACTGGTTCATCGGTTTGTCGAACACAAGCTCAATCGCGCCGTCGGGCGTGAGACTTTCGCCGCGCTTGGGATTGCGCTGCACGATAATGGGCGAGAGCATATCCGCCGGCACAGGGGTGTAGGAGACGACGGGCTTGGGCGGCAGCGGTGTCGCGGTGGGGCGCGGTGTGTTCGTCGCCGCCGGTTGGGATGTTCCGGTCGGCGCGCCCGTCTGTGGGATGAGGCTGCACGCGAGGCCGGCCAGGGTCAACAGCACTAACGGGATGAGTATCCAACTTTTACGATTCATTTTCTCCCTCCGATACTGGTGAACAGGGATTGAGCATTTTGAGGTTGGCATACCCATCCTTGAGACGCAATCCCTTATTCCTCTTTTGTATATCCAATCCGGCGCAAGGCCATTGCGGCGGACCAGGCGACGTCGAAGTCTTTGTCCCGGAGCGCAGCGATGAGCGCGGGGATAGCTGCCTTGATAGCTTCCCGGTTGTGGAAGTTGCCCAGGGCCTGCGCGACCAAAATCCGCGTATGCGGGACTTCGTCCTTCAAGGCGGCGATCAGTTTGGGGATGATGGCCTCGTCCTGAACATGGCGCAGCGCCGCCGCCACGACCTGTCGCACCTGTGGGTCCGGGTCTCCCAGGTTCTCGACCAGCCGCATCTGCGCTGCGCTCCCCATGCGCGCCAGGGCCTGAGCAGCATGGTAACGCACCGGCAGCACCGAATCGTGCAGCGCGCGCAGCAAAGCCTCTGTGGCGTGTGCGTCGCGGCGACGACCCAACACAGTGGCGGCGTTCTCCCGAACTCTGGCGTTACTGTCGTCAAGGGCCAAACAGAGTGCGGCGGTCGCCACCGGATCGGCGATGCGCTCCAGCGCCAACGTCGCCAGCATCCGTGCGACAGTGGACTCGTCGCGCACGGCCATACACAAGATGTCGTCCGCGCGTGGATCGTGCAGCCATTCCAGGGCCAGCATGACGGCCTGGCGCACTGCGGGTGTCTCATCCTGCGCGGCTTCGATCAACGCATCCAGGGCGCGTCTATCGTCGGTAGCCCCCAACGCCAGCGCCGCCCACATACGCACGACTGGATGTGGGTCGCGCAATGCCGCGGTCAGGGCAGGCGCAGACTCTTTGGCGTGGCAGTGTTTCAACGCCAGCGCCGCGCTCCACCGTACCTCCCAGGCCGGGTGCTGTAACGCTTCGCACAGTTGTCCCACGACCAGCGGTGAGTCCGTATTGCCAAGCGCCAGGGCGGCTCTGTAGCGGATGTCCGCATCCTCGTCGGCCAGCGACGCGAGCAGCAGATCGGGTGTTGGGGGCGCGCCAAAGCGCAGCATCCACCAGAACGTCGTCCTGCGCGCCATAGGTTCCAGCGTGTCGAGCATCGAGGCTTCCGGGATGGGGGCGTTGCGCTGGAAAAGTTCCTTGTACGTGTTGTTTTCAACTGCCGGCAGCGATGTGCCGTGACGGCGCATCAGGACGTCATTGACGACATCCACTAATGCCTGGGAGAGAAAAGGTTTGACGAGATAGGCCGCGACGTTGCCCATCTCCGCAGCGCGCGTCCGGCTTTGCGCTTGCGCGTGGGCTGTGATGATGGCGACCGGAACGTCACACAAAGGACTCTCTGCCTTCAGCCAATCCAAAAACTGCCAGCCATCAATCCCTGGTCGCATCAAATCCTGGGTGATCACATGGAATGGCAGCGTGTGTAAAAGCCCCCAGGCTTCGTAAGGATCGTCGGTGGTCAGATGCTCGCAGTCTGTCCGCTTCAGGATCATGCTCATAATGTCGAGTAATTGTGGTTCATCATCCAGACTCAGAATCCGTATCATCGGGGCTGTTCCTTTCGTATATCTGACGCTCAACGTTTAGGGTGTGTGCGATCTTCGTAGTTGGTTTACGTTTATGCCCGATTGCATAGGTTGTGCAGATAATTTGTATTGCAGAAGTATTTCCTAAACCCATGACTATTTTACCCTAAAAGCGCGTATATGAACAGCCTGGTATAAAGACGAAATCCTGTGTTGGAATGTTCCCGGCACGGTTAGATTTGTGAAAGAACGATTTCCTACACTCGAGCCGATCTCTGACCGAGAACAGCTTTTCGCGAAACGAATCCCCTGGAGTCTGATCTGAAATATACACGCGGGCCTCTCATCTTTGAGAGGCCCGCGTGGTCATGAAATTGCCTCAATTGTTATATGTGCCCTGGTCGGTCGCTTCTCAAAGGAACTTGCTCAGGCTACATTACACTTATCGCGCATAAAAGTGCGCACAATGCGGCTGGCTTGAAACGCCGCTCGCGCATCGCTTTTATCCGCTGCCTCACCAGGATAGCGATACTGTACTGCATACCGCTCCAACAAAATCAGCATACCGCGCAGAGACTCAAAACTGAGATCTAATGGGAGGCATAGTTCTAGCAAAGCAATCAAGTTGTGCGTCCGAGGAAAAACCACACCTTGTTCCTGCAACCATGCCTTGAAGTACTTTTCGGCGACTTGCTGGGCATGAAAGCACGCGGCATCGTAGTTGGGATTGCGCCGCGCACGGTATTCCCGCCCGGCGCTGGCGTAGTCGCCCTCAGCTTTAGCGATCCACTCAAGCGTCAGGTCGTTCATAGAGCACAATCCCCTGATCTACGATCTCACGCAAGAACGAATCGCCTAATGCCAACCGGCGGCGCAATGTAGCCGGCGTCCGCACAATCAAATCGAGTCCGAAATGGTAATCAATACGTTGGCATATACGCGCCGCTTGTTCAGCCTCTTTCAACGGCGTCTCCATAACCACTAACATATCCACATCGCTGCCGGGATGTGGTTGCCCGTAAGCGTGCGAACCAAACAAGATGATACGTTCAGGTTGAAAGCGCGCGGCAATTTGCTGTGCGACTTCGGCAACGTTGAGGGGAATATAGGAATCGCACGGGGTATCTGCCAGCGTGGAATAAGTAGTTCCCGGCTCTTTTACCACATTGTTTGTTTCACCCGACTTATCCGAACACATTCCCATAGCCCTTTCTTCATGCATAGGGTTTGTTTATATTGTAACATGCGGAGCAACAACTGCAACTTATTGAATCCTATTGAAAACATTGTAGGGCGAGTTGCCAACCCGCCCTACATCCTAAATGATCGCACCCTCGAACTGGCTGTTGTACAACTCCGCATAAAATCCAGTGCGCGCCAGCAGCTCCGTGTGTGTCCCCTGCTCGACGATGTCACCGTCGCGCATCACCAGGATCAGGTCGGCGTTGCGGATGGTGGAGAGGCGGTGGGCGATGATGAAGCTGGTGCGCCCCTGCATCAGCCGGTCCATCGCCTGCTGGATGAGGACTTCCGTGCGCGTGTCCACGGAGCTGGTGGCCTCGTCCAGGATGAGAATTTTCGGATCGGCCAGCACCGCGCGGGCAATCGTCAACAACTGCTTTTGGCCCTGCGAGACGTTGCTGGCTTCTTCGTTCAGTTCCATCTTGTAGCCGTCCGGCAGCGTGTGGATGAAGTGATCCACGTGCGCGGTCTGCGCCGCCGCGACGACTTCTCCATCCGTCGCGTCTGGGCGGCCATAGCGGATGTTCTCCATGATCGTCCCGTTGTAGAGCCAGGTGTCTTGCAGCACCATCGCCAGCATCTGACGCAGGTCGCGGCGCGTGAAGTCGCGGATGTCGTGGCCGTCAATCAGGATCGCGCCGTCGTTCACGTCGTAGAAGCGCATCAGCAGCTTGACCATGGTGGTTTTGCCCGCGCCGGTCGGCCCGACGATGGCGATCTTCTGCCCCGGCCTCGCCTCCGCGCAAAAGTCGTTGATGATGATTTTGTCGGGCGTGTAGCCGAAATGCGCGTCCCGGAACTCGACGCGGCCGGCCACCGTATCCAGCTTGACCGGCGCGGTGGTTTCGGGGACTTCTTCGGCCTCCGCCAGGAACTCGAAGACGCGCTCCGCCGCCGCCGCCGTCTGTTGCAGCACGTTGGAAATGTTGGCGAGCTGCGTGATCGGCTGCGTGAACGAGCGCACGTACTGGATGAACGCTTGCACGTCGCCGATGGTGATGGCGTTGCGGACGACCAGCCAGCCGCCGAGCACGGCCACAGCCACGTAGCCCAGGTTGCCGATGAACATCATAATCGGCATCATCAGCCCCGAAAGAAACTGCGATTTCCAGGCCGACTCGTAGAGCGGCGTGTTGGATTCGTCAAACTTGGCGAGGCTCTTCGCTTCGCCGTTGAACGCCTTCATCACGACGTGCCCGCCGTACATTTCTTCGATGTGACCGTTGACATGCCCCAGGTAGTCCTGTTGCTGCTTGAAGTATTTCTGCGATTGGCCGACGATCAGCCCCACCACCGCCAGCGACAGCGGGATGGTCAGCAGCGCGATGAGCGTCATCCATCCGCTGATCGAGAGCATCATCACGAGCACGCCGACGACGGTGACGCTGGACGTGATGAGCTGTGTGAGGCTCTGGCTGAGCGTCTGGTTGACGGTGTCCACGTCGTTGGTGATGCGCGAAAGCACTTCGCCGTGCGTCACACCGTCGAAGTACTTGAGCGGCAGCCGGTTGACCTTGGCGGCAATTTCCTGGCGGAAACGGTAGGCGATGTTGGTGGAGACGTTCGCCATCACCCAGCCCTGGATGTAGCTGAACAACGACGAGGCCAGGTATAACCCCAGGACGGTCAGCAGGATGTTCCCAATGCCGGCGAAGTCTACCGTTCCCGTTCCGGCCAATTGCGCCATCACACCCTCGAACAGGCGCGTGGTGGCCTTGCCGAGGATTTTCGGGCCGACGATGTGCGCGACGGTGGAGGCCACCGCCATCAGCGCCACCACGACGAGCGCCAGCTTGTACTTGTCCAGATAACCGATCAGCTTGCGCATCGTCCCTTTGAAGTCGCGGGCTTTCTCGCCCTTCATCATACCCATCGGGCCGCCGCGTCCGGGGCCGCCGCCGAATGGCCCGCGTCCGGGGCCAGGGCCGCCGCGCGCGGGGAGGCGGTCGTTGGTTGAGGTGTTGCGTGTGGATGCGGGTGCGTGCATCATGCCAGTTCCTCCATGCTCAGTTGCGAGAGCGCGATTTCGCGGTACGTTTCGCAGGTTTCCATCAATTCACGGTGCGTGCCCTTGCCGACCATTTGCCCCTCTTCAAGGACAATGATCTGCTCGGCGTTTTTGATCGTCGCTACGCGCTGCGTGACGATGAGCAGCGTGCTGTCGCCGGTGTGCTGTTTGAGCGCGCGGCGCAGCGCCGCGTCGGTCTTGAAGTCCAGCGCGGAGAAGCTGTCGTCGAAAATGTAGATCGGCGGTTGCTTGACGAGGGCGCGGGCAATCGCCAGGCGCTGCTTCTGCCCGCCGGAGACGTTCGTCCCGCCCTGCGCGATCTCGGAGGCCAGCCCTTCCGGCTTGGCGTCAATGAACTCGGACGCCTGGGCGACGTCCGACGCCCAGCGCAGCGTCGCTGCCTCGGCGTCATCGTCCGCGTAGCGCAGGTTGCTCTCGATGTCGCCGGAGAACAGCACGCCGCGCTGCGGGATGTAGCCGATCTTGGCGCGCAGGTCGTGTTGGACGACGTGGCGGATGTCCACGCCGTCAATCAGGATCGCGCCTTCGGTCACGTCGTAAAAACGCGGGATGAGGTTGACGACGGTGGATTTGCCCGACCCGGTCGAGCCAACGATGGCCGTTGTCTGTCCTGGCTGCGCGGTGAAGGTAATACCGCACAGCACATTCGCCTCCGCGCCGGGATAACGGAAGCCGACGTCGCGGAATTCCACCGTCCCTGTGAAGGGCGTGGAGAACGTTTGCGGCGCTTCGGGGTCGTGGATGGAGGCTTCGGTCTCCAGCACGTCGGCGATGCGGTCGCCGGAAACCGCCGCGCGCGGCAGCATGATGAACATCATCGAGAGCATCAGAAACGACATCACGATTTGCATAGCGTACTGCAAGAAGGCCATCATATCGCCGACCTGCATCGTCGCTTCGGCCACCTGATGCGCGCCCACCCAGATGATCGCCAGCGATAGGCCGTTCATAATGAACATAATCATCGGCATCATAATCACCATCACGCGGTTGATGAACAGGCTCACGGCGGTCAAGTCTACGTTGGCCTTGTCGAAGCGGGCCTCCTCGAAGTCCTGCCGGTTGAAGGCGCGGATGACCATCATACCGGACAACTGCTCGCGCGCCACCAGGTTGAGGCGATCCACCAGCTTTTGGATGCTTTTGAACTTGGGCAGGGCAATCGAGAAAACGACGGCGATCAGGCTCATGAGGAACGCCACCGCCACAGCGATGAGCCACCACATCGAAGAGCCTTTGCTCATCGCGCGGATGATGCCGCCGACGCCCATAATGGGCGCGTAGATGACCATCCGCACCATCATCATCGTCACCATTTGCACCTGGGTCACGTCGTTGGTGGTGCGGGTGATGAGCGAGGCGGTGGAGAACTTGTCGAATTCCGCGCCGGAGAAGCCTTCCACCTTCTCGAAGACAGCGCGGCGCAGGTCGCGGGCCAGCCCGGCGGACGTGCGCGCCGCCAGCAAGCCCACCGTGATGGTACAGACCACCGAGAGCAGCGTCAGCAGCAGCATGTGACCGCCGACGCGCAGAATGTAGGCCGTTTGCAGCTTCTCAGCGTTGACGCCGAGCGCGGTGTACTCCGCCTTGACCGCGCGGAGGGCAGCCTGCGTGACCATGCTATCGCCGAGTGCGGCGAAGCGTTCCTGCATCAATGCCTTCATCTGCGCGCGCTGCATCGCCGGTAGTTGCGCCATGAGCTTGAACAGATCCGTCCCCGCTGGCAACTTGGTGAGATCGAACCCGGCCATACCGCCGCCCATCTGCGCGGCTTTCGACGGGTCGGCCATGATTTGCTCGATGGCCGAGACGGCCAGCCACGCCTGGCTCACCGGCGGGGTCAACGCTGTGAGCGTGGCGTCGTCCACGTCGCCGAGGACATAGAGCGGCTCATCCGCCAGCGCGGGGTAGGTCTGCACCAGCGCGGCGTAGTCGGGCGACGCCGCATTGACCAGCGTGTACTGCGCCAGCAGCGCCGTCTTATCCGCGTCGTCCAGGAAGAGCGCCAACCGCTCCAGGGTGCTTGTGCGGAGCGCGTCGGGCAGCGCGCGTTCCACGCCGCCCTGCTGGATGCCGACGTTGACAATGCGCGAGAGATAATCCGGCAGCGCCAGGTCGGCGTTGGCCTGCACAAACAGCAGCACGACAGCCAACAGAATCATAAACAGATAGGGTTTCAGATAACGTGTTAATCGAGTCATTCAGATAGTCCTTGGTTAGGTTGTCGTTAGTCAGACAGTCTCAAGTAATCGGGAGGTGCGATCGGCGTCGCCCGGTTATTGGTCTATTATCCCACATCTTCTACAATGCGCACGATCCCATTTGAGCCATCCACTTCGACCCATTGCCCGTCCTGCAACAGACTCGTGACATCATCTACGCCCGAAACGCACGGGATGCCGTATTCGCGGGCGACGACGGCACCGTGTTGCAGCGCGCCGCCGATTTCCAGGATGATGCCTTTCGCGTTGATGAACAACGGCGTCCAACCGGGGTCGGTGGCGCGAGCGACCAGGATTTCGCCGGGGTGGAGCTGTTTTTCGGCGGCGTTGTGGAGGACTTTGACGCGCCCCTGCACGACGCCGGGCGAAATGGGCACGCCGCTCAGTTCCCCATCGGCGGCTGCCTGGCGGGGTGGATAGTAAATCTTCCCACGCGAGTCAATGATCCGCGCGACCAGGCGACTTTTCCTGATTTTGTCGAGCAACGCCGTCCGCTCTCGCGCCAGCGCGCGCAAGTCAAACGTTAGGTCGGTGCGCGCCTGGTCAATATCGGCGAGGGTCAGGGCGAAGATTTGTTCGGGGTGGTCCAGCCGCCCCTCCGCCACAAAGGTTTGTGCGACTGCCAGCGCCCGGCGGCGGAACAAGTCCACGACTTTGATGACGTAATGCTTGGGCGTTTCCCGGTATCCGCCGAGCGTCACCCAGGTTTTGTAATACCTTGCCAGCGTCCTGGCCTTGCGTTGTCCCTTACGCAGCGCGAGATCGTGTAGCGCGTGGTAGGCAGTTTCGCGTTTGGCGTAGGCTTTCTCAAAGAGCGTCTCCCCGGCAGCGAGCGACATTCCCTTGAGCTGTTCAAATAATCGGGCCGGTTGTTCTCGAGGACGCGGCGTGGCGGGGTCAATTTCGGCGGGGCAGCGCGCGCCAAACTCGTCCATGAAGCGCGACCAATGGCGCATAAATTCAGGCGACAACGCGCCTCGTTCCAGGGCAGCCAGGAAGTCAGCCGCGTTGTCGTAGCGTTTGATGTCACTCAGCGAGGCGAGCGTGTACATCAGTTCGCCCATCTCCGTCGTCTTGTTGCCCGGCAGCGCGACGCCCAACGCGATCAGGTGATCTCGTGTCTGGTCATCTTTCTGTTTGAAGAGGCGTCGGAGGCGCTGTTGAGCTAGTTGCCCTGCTAAAATCATCGGGATGCCATAGTCTCCATAAAAGAATTCCAGCCGGTCGGTGAGGGCGATGGCTTGCGCCCGCAAGGAGAGTCCCGCGCCGGATAACCTTTCCAGCCGCCGGTTCTCCTCCGGCAAGGCGGACTGATAGCGCGCCAGGGTATGTTCTGGCCTGAGATATGCTTCCAACGCCGCTTTGACCATCGGCAGCATTTTGAACAGCATTTTGCCGCGCCGCGCCTTCAATGCCGCGGGTAGTTCGCCATCCAGGTATTGGCGCAGATCAAGGCTATCCAGGATGGCCGTGACGCGAGGATCGCCGAAACTGCCCGGCGCCAACGCGGCGCCCCTCATCCCCATCATCAGCGCATACGAGATATTCATGTAATAGCCGCCGCCGGCCGTAAACGTCACTCCCTCCGGCCCGATGACGCCCTCGGCGACCGGCCCGCCGACCTTATTCAACACGTAGCCCAGGAAATCCGTCCCCAACACCGAGAGCGGCTCCTGCATTCCCTGCTCGATCAGCGTGGAATTGGCGTACAGGCGTTTGGGCGCGCCTGGCGCGGTGCGCATTTCCTCTGGCAGGGGCAGGTAGGTGGTGATAGGGCGCACCTGCAGCAGGTAGAGCTTTCCCTGCGCGAACGCCCACTCGATATCCACCGGGTGGCGGTCATAGGCTTCGACCCGGTTCACCATATCGCTCAGTTCTGTCACCTGTGCGGGCGTGAGGCAGGGTTGCGCGGCGCGAGGGCGCATCGTTTGCATGGTGCCGCCGGCGCGGTTCAGGCGGATGACGACCTCTTTGCCCCCGACTTTGGTGTCGAGGATTGCGCGTGTGAGCTTGTCCACCACGAACACATCCGGCTCCACCGCGCCCGCGACGACGGATTCACCCAGGCCGTCGTTGGCGTTGATGACGGCTTCGTCGTAGCAGTTGTTCAGCGGGTTGAGGGAGAAGGCGACGCCGGCAGTGTCGGCGTCAATCTGCTGCTGCACAATCACGGCGATGCGCGGTTGGCGCGTCGCCAGGCCATGCTCTTTCTTGTAGACAAACACCCGCTCGGCGAAGGTGGAGGCAAACGAATGGCGGATCGCGGCTTCCAGCGTTTGCGCTGTCACGCCCAATGTCGTCTCGTAGCCTCCGGCAAAAGACGCGCTGTCCAGGTCCTCTTCAGGGGAGGAAGAGCGCACCGCGTAGAATGTGCTGCCGTAGGCGACCTGGAAAGCGGCCAACGCGCTTTCCAATGCTTTTTGCTGCTCCTGGTCGAAGGTGAGCGCGCAGCACGCTGCTTGCAGCGCCCGCGTTGCCTCGCCGAGACCGTCCGCCGTCGCCGTCTGCGCGGTATTCCACGCCGCCGTCGCCTGCAACGCCGCCAGCCACGGCGCGAAGAAGTCCACCGCGAGGACGAAGCCAGGCGGTACCGGCATCCCCGCTTGCGTCATCGTCATCAAGGACAGCGCCTTGCCGCCGATTTGTTCCAAGGGAGGAAGTTCTGGGGTGGTGAATGGGAAAATCATCTTCATTGTCATTGGGTCTCCGTTCAATTAAGAAACTCGATCATCTTCGTTAGCAGGCGGATGAGCGTCTGCGTGTCCGCCTCGCCCAGATGCTCGACCAGCCCGCTTAATTTCGCTTGCGCCTCCGCGAGCAGCGCGTCGGCAATCGCCCGACCTTTTTCCGTCAACCTGACCAGCACGACACGCCGGTCGTTGGGATCGGGCCGGCGCGTGATGCAGTCCAATTCCTCCAACGGGTTGAGCAAATGCGTGACGCCGGCCGGCGTGATCCGCAGGAGGTTGCTGAGTTCTGTCACCGTCAGGGCGCACGTGTCCGCATTGAGGTTTAGCGCCAACATGACTAACAAATCGTATTCGCGCCGTTTGATGCCTTCGTCGGAGCTTTGCGTCAGGCGCAGGCGAGGTATTTGTTTCATAATGTGAAAAAAATCGCGCGTCAAGGCCCGGTGTGTTTTTGCTTCCATCGCTGAATGGCTCCCTATCATTGATTTCAATTGTCTTACTATATAAATATCTTATAAAGTAAAATAATTGTACCTGCAAGTGCTTCAACTGTCAAGCAATCTCTGGAACGTAATCCATCAAACCGCGTTCTGGCCTCTGGTATTTCTGCTGAATTGGGATAGAATTTAAGGCAAATGCACGTATAGGGAGGAAATATGTCGAAGTCGAAGAAAAGCGCATCAGCCAAGAAACAGCCTTATAAAACCCCGCCGTCCAAGAACATGGCGGTCAACAAAAAGCCGCTGCCGAATACGATCAAAAAAGGCGCAGCCGCTGCTGCGGCAGCCAAGAAAGCTAAAACACAGCGTTTGTGGTGGATCGTGGGCGTCGCGGCGATTGTGATTGTCCTGGTCGTCGCCCTGGTGTGGATTCTGAATCAGGGCAAAGGGGAGACGCCGGCCGCCGAATCCCCGGCAGCTACCAATCCCAACATGCCCGTTGACCCGGCGGCGCGCAATGGAATGTACTCGGAGCAACCCGACCTGACCATTGATCCACTGAAGACGTACATCGCCACCATCGAGACGGCAAAAGGGAACATTGAGTTGGAATTGTACCCTAAAAAGGCGCCCATTACGGTCAACAACTTTGTATTCCTCGCGCGCGAAGGATTCTACGATAACACGACCTTTCACCGCGTCATCGCGGATTTCATGGCGCAGGCCGGCGACCCCACCGGCACGGGGATGGGAGGGCCGGGGTATAAGTTTACCGACGAATTCGATCCGGATTTGACGTTCGATGGCCCCGGCGTGTTGGCGATGGCGAACTCCGGATCGAACACCAACGGTAGCCAGTTCTTCATCACGTTCGCGGCGACGTCGTGGTTGAACGGCAAACATACCATCTTTGGTAAAGTGGTTGGGGGGATGGAGGTGTTGTTCTCAATCAGCCTGCGCGACCCGCAAACGGCAACGACGCCCGGCGACCTGATCAAAACGATCCGCATCACGGAGAAATAGCTGGTATGAACACAGCGCGCGTATCAAGAATTATTCTACCTCTTGCGGTGCTCGTCCTGTTAGTTGTGGGATGCGGCGGGACTGCGGTAACAAATGAAACGCAGCCGACTGCTGTGGTTGTGGCTACGGCAGTCTCGGCTACGCCTAAACCGTCCGCAACGCCTGTGCCAAAGTCTACTCCTGCGAACGAGGGTCAGCCTGCTCAGGAATCGTTCCTGGGGTTGACGGGCGCACCGTACAACGACGGCGCGACGCAGGTCCGCTATCCCGGCGGCCCATCGGGGACGCGCTGGCTCCCTGCGCTTGGCGCAGAGGATGCGCCGGTCACGCTGATGGAGTTCAGCGAAATCTTCTGCGGGCACTGCCGTATCTTCAATGTCAACAGTCTTGAGGGGATCCTCACGGACTACGTGGCGACCGGCAAAGTGCGTTACGTGGGCCATTTGATGGCCTTTAACCGCACGGAATCGCTGCAATACCTCGGCGCCGCTATGTGCGCCGCCGAACAGGGCAAGTATTTCGCCTACGAACACGCCGTCTTTGCCGCCATCGGCAATAACACCTTTGACCTTGATGCCGCCGCCAGGGAAGTGGGCCTGAACGTCGAACAGTTCAGCGCGTGCAAAACAGAGAACCGCTACGCGGATGCCGTCGTTGACGCATCGTCGGCGGCTTATCAGCGCGGTGTCACCGCAACGCCGACTTTTTTCGTCAACGGGCAAAAAGTCCAGGGGAACAACCCCGACGAGATCCGGCGTCTCATTGAAGAGGCGTTAAGCGGCGGACAACCCGCCGAAACCACACAACAAGGAGCCATATCTATGCCTAAAAATCCAGCCGATCGTAATGGAATGTATACCGCGCCGCCGGCGCTGGTGATTGACCCGGCGAAGACGTACATCGCCACCATCGTCACCGCGAAGGGCGACATCGTGGTGGAACTATTTGCCGACAAAGTGCCCAACACCGTCAACAACTTCGTCTTCCTCGCGCGCGAAGGATTCTACGACAATACAACCTTTCACCGCGTCATCGCGGACTTCATGGCGCAGGCCGGCGACCCCACCGGAACCGGTCGCGGGGGACCGGGATACCGTTTTGCCGATGAATTCGATACCACGTTGAAGCATGACGGTCCCGGCGTGCTCTCGATGGCGAATGCCGGTCCGAACACGAACGGCAGCCAGTTCTTCATCACCTTCGTGGAGACGTCGTGGTTGGATGGCCGTCACGCTGTCTTCGGCAAGGTCATCGAAGGGTTGGATGTGCTGAAATCTATCAGCCTCCGCGATCCCCAAACCGCCGCCACGTCTGGCGACCTGATCAAAACGATCCGCATCGAGGAAAAGTAGATCAAATTACGGAGGTGGCGATGGCAACGCGCATACTCATCGTGCTTGTGGGATGTGTGCTGCTTGTCGGTCTGTTTGGCTGTCAGAAAACGCCGTCGCCATCTCTGACGACGACGGCGTCAGAGACGGCGCTGCCACTTTCCACATCATCCGGCGCGACCGAGGCTTTCTTGCTCAGCAGCCCGGCCTTTACACGCGGTCAGGCCATCCCCGCGCTCTACACCTGCGACGGCGCGGATAGCTCGCCCGCGCTGTCGTGGGCCGATCCGCCCGCCGGAACGCAGAGCTTCGCGCTCGTCGTCTCCGATCCCGATGCGCCGGTGGGGACGTGGGTGCATTGGGTGGTTTACAACATCCCTGCCGACGCGCGCAGGTTGCCGGAGGCGATTATGGATGACGCGGGGCTGCCCGGCGGCGTCCACGGCAAGAACAGTTGGGGACGCTTTGATTACGGCGGCCCTTGTCCGCCGAGCGGCACACATCGCTACTTCTTCAAATTGTACGCGCTGGACGCGCTGCTCGCTCCCGCCGGCGACGCGACGCAAAAACAAGTCCTTGCCGCCATGAAAGGCCACATTCTGGCCGAAACCGAATTGATGGGCGTCTACAAACGCCAATAGTATTTGTAAAACGTAAAACGGAAATTTGCTTTCGTTTTACATCTTACGTTTTACGTCTCACGTTTTACATCTTACATTTTAGTTTGCCAGAAGCACGCCTTGAGAGGATGGTATCATGAACTCTCTCCCGGGTTTTGCGAAGCAGGTAGAGCGCGAAGGGGAACTGCCCCACTGGCTAAATCGCCTGCTGTATTATCACCCCTCGCTGTTGCTCTATTTGCGCGATCTGCTGGACGTCGTGACCGCCTACATCCCCATGGTCATCGCCGCTCCTATCCTGGAAGCGCCGGTCGCCGGGCCGATGGGACTTTCTCTGGAAGGCACGGTGATGTTCGCCGACATTGACGGTTTTACCCCGTTGTCGGAACAGTTCTCGCGGGCCAGCTCCGATGCCGGCGCTGAAGAACTGACCGAGCTGATTGACCGCTTTCTGGAGATTCTGATCCGCATCACCGCGCAGTATGGCGGCGACTTGCAGAAATTCGCCGGCGACGCCGGGATGGTGCTCTTCCAGGGGGAGCAGCACGCGCTGCGGGCCGTGGCGGCGTCGCTGGAGGTGCAGGCTGCGATGAAGGCGCAGATGGGCGAAGTGGAAACCTCGTTCGGGCGTTTCCCGCTGCGCGTGGCGATTGGCCTGGGCAGCGGGCGGATGGTCGGCCTGGGATTGGGAGATCACGCGGGACGCGAACTGTTGCCGGCCGGCCCACCGTTGGCGACGATGGGCCGCGCGCAGACCGCCGCGCCGCCGGCCGAAACCGTCCTCGATATCAGCACGATGCGCGCGTGCAAAGGCCAGGTGGACTGTGTCGCCCTCGGCGAAGACCTGTTTCAAGTGCTGGCGCTGAAACAAACCCCTACCGCGCATGGCATGATGGCTCTCCCCCGTCCCCCGCAACTCGAAGACGACGAACTGCTTGTGTGGTTCCTTTCCCGCCTGGACGCGCTGACCCCCTATCTGGCGCCAAGTCTCCTGGAGCGCCTGGTCGCCGCCCCCACGCTGGATCGCATCCGCACCGGCAGCGAGCGCCGCTGGGTGACGGTGATGATGCTTTCCGTGGAAGGACTGCCCGATCTTATGCCCTGCTGGGGCGATGAAGCGCGGTTACAATCCGCCGTCGCAGAGCCGAACAAAATCTTCATCCAGATCCGCGACGCCATCCAACGGTATGATGGCATCGTCAACAAGATCACCGTCTCGCCGAGCGGTCCGTACATTATGGCGCTCTTCGGCGCGCCGCGCGCGCACGAAGACGATCCCCTGCGGGCGGTGCTGGCGGCCCTGGAGTTGCAGGAAATGTTCGGCGGATCGCTCAGCTTTGGCATCAACACGGGCTACGTCTTCGCCGGTGACGTGGGCACGGCGCGGCGGCGTGAATACACCGTCATGGGCGACGAGGTCAACCTGGCCGCCCGGCTGATGTCCAAGTGCCGGCCGGGCGAAATCTGGCTAGGGCCGAACACCTCGCACCATCCCGCTGTCACTCGTCGCGTGGCCGGTGAATTCGGCGCGCCGACCCAGTTCAAGGGCAAGGCCGAACCCCTGACGCCTTTCGTCGCGCGCGGGCTGCGCCCGGTCTTCCTGGGCGCGCCGGCCTCCGATGTCACCATTGTCGGGCGCGATGAGGAATTCGCGCAGCTCTCGCGCCTTCTGGAAGAAACGCAGGCCGGAGAATCGCGCGTTGTGTTGCTCCACGGCGGCGCCGGAGTCGGCAAAAGCCGCCTCGTGCAGGAATTGACCCGGCTCGCGGAGAAAAATGACTTTACCGTTCACATGGGCATCACGCCCTCTTATGCGGAGCACCTGCCCTATGCCGGATGGGACAGCGCGTTAGCGTCGCTGTTCGGGCTGGAAGCCGTGGAACAGGAAGCGCGGCAGGCACGGCTGGTGACAGTGCTGGAACGTTACGGGGTTGACCCCTGGGCTGCGCTCGTCGCGCCGTTGGTGGGGCTGACGGTAGTCCCTTCGCCGGACGTCCTCTCGCTGGCCCCGACCATGCGCGATATGCAACGCCAATCCACGTTGTTGCAACTGTGGCAGCAGGCTGCGCAGGAACAGCCGCGCCTGCTCATCCTCGACAACGTCCATTGGATGTCCCCGGCCTCGTTGGAGATGCTGGACGTGCTCGTGCAAACGCCGCTGGCCGCCCCGTTGATGATTGTGGCGACGTACCGGGATGAGCCGGCCATCCTGCGGCGCTGGCCGGTGACGGCGCAGGTGATTGATTTGCCCCTCGGCTCGTTGACCGGGCGCGCGATGCAGGCTTTAGTGCAGCGTCTCTTCGAGGACATGCCGCTGCCGCCGGAAGTGATCCAGTGGGTGGCGGCGCGCAGCAGCGGCTTGCCCCTGTTTGCGACTGAAGCCGTGCGCGCGCTCATCAACTCCGGCGTTTTGCTGCGGCGCGATCACGCCTGGGAGCTGACCGGTTCGCTGGACGACTTCCCCCTGCCTGATATGGTTTACGGCCTGATTCAAAGCCGCATTGACCAGCTTTCGCCGCCGGATCGTCACCTGCTGCGCGCGGCGGCGGCGGTCGGCGACGAAATGACCGTCCCCACATTGGTCGCCGCCTACGGCGAAGAAAGCGACACGATGGTGCGGCGGCGCATCCCGCAACTTTCTCCCTTCGGCCTGGTGCCGCACGCCACAGCCTTCGAGATTCTGATGTTCCACCAGCCGTTGGTGCGTGAGGTCGCCTATCGCGGGCTGCCGCACCGGGTTCAGCGCCTGATCCACCAACGCCTGACCGAGTATTTGGACTACTACCGCGAGCGGGCCGCGCCGAATTGGCTGACATTGATGGCTTATCACGCTTATGAAGCGCGACTGTGGGAGCGGGCCGTCGAAGTGAACCTGGAACTGGGCCGTCAGGCTGTCCATTCGTACCTGGCGGAACAGGCGCGCCAGGCGCTTGGGCGCGTGTTGCAGGCCGCAGATGCCGGTGGACTGGCCGTCCCGCAGGCGCGTTTTGAGGCGCACCATCTCCTGGGCGACACGTTGACCAGCTTTGGACTCTACGAAGAGGCGCTGGCCCATCTCCACGCGGCGCGCACGATGTTGCCCATCGAGCCGACGGCCCCTGAAGACATCGCTCATCTGGCGGATTTGGACTATCATGAGGCCATCGTCTTGGAAGCGCAGGGCGAGTACACCCGCGCGTTACTCGTGGTCGAGCGCGGTTTGGCGCTATCCGGCGTCGAACGAATGTTGGGCGGCGCGCGGCTCCTTCTGGTCGGCGCCGGCCTTTTCCGCCGGCAGCAAGATTACGAGAAGGCGCGCGTGTGGGCCAGCCGGGCCATCGCGCTCGCCGCGCGTTTCCCCAACCAGGAAGGCCAGCAGGTACGCTCGCGGGCAACCTATATGGTGGCGCTCCTGGCTTCTTTGCAGCGCCTGAAGGGGGCATAGGGATGTCGGTCACGTGGATTAAATCACTGGACGTTACACTCATCGTTTTGCTGGCCCTGGCATTGACCGGCATACTCCTTCTCGTCGTCGCGCTGCTGTTCCTGTTGCGCAGATGGCGGCCTGTTGACAAGCCGGTTGCCGCCACAGTCTATCTATCCCATCCCACCGCCCCTGCTCCGGCTGTCCTGCCAGAAAAGACGCTCTTGAACAACGGACGTTACCGCATCCTCAATGTCCAGGCCGCGTCGGAAACGGTCAACGTATACGCGGCGCGCGGAACGTCCCCATCCAACCGTTGTCCTCGCTGTGACGTCGCCATTGAGGGCGACGAGGCGCAATTTTGTACGCATTGTGGCACCGACTTGAGCGGCGTCACGCTAATCTACCCCAAATTCCTGGTGCAGGAGACGGCAGAGGCGCAGGCGTTGAGCGAATCCTCGCAGTTGGTGGCTTTGCATCTTTCGCATCCCGCCTTGATCCTGCCTGTGGATGTCTTCATGGAGACGGTGTTCGGGCCGCTGCGCTACTATCGCGTCGAGCCGGTCATCAAACGCGCTGTTGACGGGACTGCTTACCTGCCCGACAAGGTGTTGGCGTGGGGAATCGCGCTGGCGCAGGGCATGGCTTATTTGCACCAGCGCTACGTGGTCTTGCGGCATGTGGATGCCGAGCATATCGTCATCCAGAACAGCGAGGCCAGCTTGGTGTGCATTGATAACGCGCGCCTCCTTCCTCAGGACGCCTATGCGCAGGCTGAAAGCGACTTCGGCGAGAATGTGCGAGCCTTGGCGCGCGTGTTGCTGACCTGGCTACGCGGATCGGCTCCGGCGGATGTGCTCGCGTTATGCGCGCGGGTTCAGGAGACGGGCATGAGCGCCGACGCGCTGGCGACAGCTCTGGAGCGCGTTTTGTATCAGTCGCGCACGCACCAGAATGTGCGCTTCCAGATAGGATGCCAGACCGATGTGGGGCGGGTGCGCTCGTTGAACGAGGACAGCGTGCTGGCGCGTGACTTCAGTGAACGCTTTCAGACGCTCGGCGCACCGGTGGGGGTATTCGCCGTCGCTGATGGGATGGGCGGGCACGCCGCCGGCGACATCGCCAGCCAGTTGATTATCAGCACGCTCATCGAGGAGACCGACAATCTGGACGTGCTGGCCGACAAAGAGACGCTGTTTCCGGCGCGGGTCTGGTTGGAGCAAGCCGTGATGGCTGCCAATCAAGCGGTCCACGCGCAACGTCAGGCCGCCGACAACGACATGGGCAGCACGTTGGTGCTGGCGTTGGCGACCGGCGCACACGTGAGCATCGCCAACATGGGCGACAGCCGCGCCTATCACCTGGCAGCGGACGGGGCGACGCAGATTACGACCGATCACTCGCTCGTCGAGCGTCTCGTGGCGATCGGACAGATCACCGCGCAGGAAGCGCGCGAACATCCCCGGCGCAACGTCATCTACCGGGTGGTCGGCGATAAGCCCAAGCCGGAGTTCGATCTCTTTGAGCAACTGCTCGCGCCTGGCGAGGCCGTGCTCTTGTGTTCGGATGGCTTGAGCGGGATGGCGCCCGACGCCCAGATCTGGCAAGTGTGGCGCGACGCGCCCTCGCCGCAGGCCGCCTGCGAGCGGCTGGTCGAAGCCGCCAATCGCGCCGGTGGAACCGACAACATCAGCGTTGTCATCGTCCAGGTTGTTGCCGTATAAACTTTCGGAGGACGCCGTGTGGAGTAGACGCGCGCGATCTATGTTCGTCATTGTGCTGGGATTGTTGTTGATCCCAACCCTTGTGCTGTCCCAGGAGAGCGGCGGGATTCCGCTGTTGTTCATCAACGGCGTCCCTGACGCCAAGACCGAGCCGCCGCATGTCCACACGTATGTCTCCGTGATTGACAAAGCGACCGGTCGCGCCGTCGAAGAACTGGACAGCGGCGATTTCGCCGTGGAAGAAGCCAACTCCCCGCTTAGCGACGTTTCCATCAACTATGCGCCGGTAGGACTGGCCGCAGTCATCGTCGTTGACCGTGGCGGCATCTCCAAACGCGGCGATGGCAGGATCAAGGAGGTCGTCGAACTATCGCGCGTGTTCCTGGATCGCCTGATCGTGGAGGGGCAGCCCACCGACGATATGATCGCCGTTGTGGGCGTTAGCGACGACCCGACCCGCCAGTTGTATCCCAGGGAGAATTTCTCGCACAACCCGGTGGACAAGAACCTCGTCGGCAACGCGCTGACGATTATGGAGGGCGAGGCCGTCAACGGCGGAACGCCGCTCTACGAAGGGCTGGACGCGGCGCTTGAGCTGTTGACCCGCAACACCGACGGGCGCATCCGCAAGGAGACGCAGAACCGGCGGCAGCTCATCATCGTCTTCTCCGACGGCGTTGATCAAAACTTCAGCGACGAAGCCCGCGAGCAGGATATCATCCGCAAGGCCGTTGACAATGCCATCCTCATCTACACGATCGGCGTCGCGCCGCGCGCGGGGAGCTTCCGGGGCGCGGAGACGTTGACCAGGATCGCCGCGCAAACCGACGGCCTGTATACGCTGTACACGCAGGGCAGCGACGAGGCGCGCGCGCAGGTTGTGGATTTGTTCGACCGTGTGCTGACGCAGCGTTTCCAGTACCGGCTCACCTACGCGACACACCAGCCCAAGGGCGACTACCAGTTGCACATCACCGTGCAGACGGAGGGCGGTTCGGCGGAAGCGCAGCGCGGCTTTTCCTCGCTGCTCGAACTGCCGCGTCTTGCGCTCTCGGTTTCCCCCGGTACGGGAACCTTTGCGCTCCCCTATTCTGAGGCGTTGGATGGCCCGGAGCCGTTGGCGCTCACACTGCGCGCGACCGCGGAATTTGTGGATGGCGTGGAACGCGCGCCAACCGCCGTCCGCTATTACGCGAATAGTAACCAGATCGGCGAGAGCGCCATGTCGCCGGATTTCGCGTTGGAATGGGATGTGAGCCGTTTGCACCTCGCCGGCAGCGCGCCGCTCACAGAGACCTTCACCCTCACCGCCGACGCGGTTGATCCTTACCTGGCGCGCCTATATGCCGTCGCCGATCCGCAGAAAATCCAGGTGACGTGGGGCGCAAAGCCGCCGGAGCCGGTTGTCGAGGCAGAGGAGGCGCAGCCCGAAATTCTTGCGCCGCAGGAAGTGCGTGATCAGCGCTGGCTGCTCCTGGTGATCCTGGCGCTGGCGTTTGCCGTGGTGGTCCTGGTCTTGTTGCTCGTCCGCACGCGCGGCGCGTTGGCGAGCAAAATCGTGCAGGGCGCGACCGGCTTCCTGAAAGATGTGACGCGCCCCCTCAGCGGCGCGCCGCGCGCGCCGGCGAAGCTGGTCATTCAGCGCGGCGCGAACGTGGGCCGTGAGTACGCGCTGTCTGAGCAGGTGACCAAAGTTGGGCGCGATGCGCAGTTCGCCGATTTCGCGCTGCAAGATGAGTACGTCTCCAACCCCCATTTCTCGATTCACCGGGAAGGGACGCAATTCTACGTGATGGATGAAGGCAGCACCAACGGCACGCTGCTCAACGGGATGGTTTTGCAGCCGCGCCAGCGCGTGCCCCTGGCGCCGGATATGCTGATTGAGGTAGGACAGACGCGGCTCCAGTTCAAGCAGCTTGGGATGGCGACGCAATCTTTGTCCGCCGGACTGGGTGGCCGCAAAGGCCAACCCGCGCCGCCCCCGCCGCCCGCCGCGCCTCCCAATCCTTATGTGACCGGCGCGCTTGACGAACCGCCAATCGAGCACAAACCGCCTCCCAACCCCTACCGGACGCAGAAAGTGCAGGATGAGTGATGGCGCGCGATCGGATTGACGTGCAGCCCGGCGCGCTGGTCGGCCCGTATCGCATCGTGCGGGCCTGCAAAGGCCGCGGTGGAATGGCGCAAGTCTTCGAGGTGGAGGTGCGCCAGTCCTATCGCCAGCCGGGGATGCCGCGCCGTCTGGCGCTCAAGGTCGCCAGGCCGGAGCATCAGGCCGCTTTGGTCGCCGAGGCGGATTATCTGCGTATGTTCAATCATCGCAATGTGGTGCGCATTGTCCCGCTGCCGGGATTTCACAAGCCGGTCTACGCTGCGCGCGCGACCTTCCCCTTCGGCCTGGGCTGGTACTATGCGATGGAGTTCCTGGACGGCGGCTCGCTTGAGAGGGCGTTGACGCGCACATCCACGATCACCGATCTCCTGCGTCCCGCGAAGACGCCCGGACGTTGCCTGAACATCGGCATCGCGCTAGGGATCGCGCGCCAGATTGCCGACGCGCTGATCCACGTTCACGCGCACCACATCGTGAACCTTGACGTGAAACCGGCGAACATTATGTTCCGGCGGCGGCGCTGGGCATATTTTCGCGCCAGTGTGCCGGAGGCGGTGCTGGGGGATTTCGGCATTGCCCGTGATTTGCGCTATCCGCGCGCGGGTCTGCTGGGCGTGGCGACGCCGGAGTACGTCTCGCCGGAGCACGCCTCTGAGGTCAGCGCGCGCATTTCGCGGGTAGACTGCCGTTCTGACGTTTTCTCGCTCGGCGTGGTGCTGTATGAGATGCTGACCGGGCAGATGCCGTTTGCGAATGTGGCGCGGATTCTCGATCCGCACTATGTCCCGCCGCGCCCACGGGCATTGCGCGGCGCAATCCCGCACGGTTTGGATGAGCTTGTGATGTGCGCGCTCGCCAAGGAGCCGGGCCAGCGTTTCCAGACGATGGACGATCTACGGGCGGCGCTTGGTCACATAACGGCGCGTTTTGATTGGCCGCGGGCGCGGCGGATTTTTGCGGCGGTCGCTGTTGCCGGCGGTTTGGTGGGCGGCGGGGTGTATGTTGGGCCGCAACTTGGCGCGCCGGAGCGCGTTCCGACCGGCGTTCCTGCGCCGACTTTGACGCCGACGGCAACATCACTGCCCACGTCAACGCCAACACCAACGCTCGCGCCGACGTCCACCTGGACCCCAACGGCGATGGTCGAGCCGACGCCGTCTAGCGCGCCAACCTCGACGCCGCGACCTACCTTCACGCCGACGCGCACACCTGTTCCCATCACGCCGACGCCGCAGCCTGAAGGAGGCTTGTGATGGAGAGTCGTTCGCAGCCGCTACAATCGCCCCTCACGGCGCAGGTGTGGGGCATGACCGACAAAGGCCGGCGCCGCGAGGGCAACGAGGATGCCGTCTATCCCGAAACCGGCGCGGAGTTTTTCCATCCTGCGGGCGATAAACTTGCCGCCAAGGGGCAACTGCTGGTGGTGGCCGACGGCATGGGCGGGGCGCAGGCTGGCGGTGAAGCCAGCCGCTGGGCCATCCGCGTCGCCGTCGAGCGGTATTACGACACGCCCGGCGACAGCCTCGGCGTCAATCTCAAATCCGCCATCGAAACCGCGAACAACTCGCTCTACCAGTATTTGCGGAGCACCAACGTGGAGGAAGCCGGCTGCACGATGACGGCAGCGGTGATCCATAACGGTCTGCTGCACGTGGTCAACGTTGGCGATAGCCGCGTCTATCTGCTGCGCAGCGGACAAATCACGCAACTGACGCGCGATCACACCGTCACGCAGGCGAAGGTTGACCAGGGTTTGCTCGCGCCGGAAAAGGCGAAGCTGGACCCGGAGCGGAACGTCGTCACCCGCTCGCTCGGCACGCGGCCTGAGGTGCGGGCCGACCTGTTCCCGCCGTTGCCGTTGGCGGCAGGCGATAGCGTGCTGTTGTGCTCCGACGGCCTGACCGATATGCTCACCGACGCGGAGATTCTGCGCCTGACAACCGGCGTCACGCCCGACCGCGCGGCGCGCCGTCTGATTGCGGCGGCGAACAAACGCGGCGGCATAGATAACATCTCGGTTGTGCTCGCGCGCATCGGTGAGAAGTCCACGCTGCACGCGGAAGCCGGGCGCCAGAAGCTGCCGGGCAAACAGCTTGCGGTGCTGGCGGCGCTGTTTATCTTGTTGTTGCTCGTCCTGGTCATCTGGGGGTGGAGTATGCGCGGAAGCCGCCCGACGCCGCTACCAACGCCGACGCCGACCCTTCTGCCTGCGTCCACCCTTTCCGCGCCGACGCTGGGCGCGACCGCGACGCTTCCGGCGACGGTTGCGGAGACGCCGCCGACAAGCACGCCCATCCCGGCCGGCGCGGCGACTTCGACGGCGATGCCGACGCTCACCCCCACCTTGGCGCTCGCGCCGCGCACGCCCGCTCCAGGCGAAACGCCGGGGACGAGTGCGCTACAATTGCTCGCCCCAGACCGGGGATTGGGCTTCAAGAATCCGCTCCGGTTTGCCTGGGCGGGTCAATTGCAGGCAGGGCAGCAATTCCAACTCATCATCCGCCACGAAGCAACCGGCTACGAGGCCGTTTATCCGCTTGGAGAGCAGACGGGATGGGAGGTGGATTTGCCGGCGGCCAAAGCCGGTCAATGGCTCTGGCGTGTCAGAATCGTCAAAGGGGAGCAAGTCATTGCTGAATCGGAGCTGTGGCATTTCTACTTCGTGCCGGTAGAAGTGTCCACCAGCGAACCGGCGCCAACGCCAGGCGTGTCCACCACCGAACCGACGCCAACGCCGGGCGCGCCGGATAGGCCCGGATCACCTTGATGAAACATTGCGCCTATATCGGAGGGGGTATGAGGACGAACAGGTGGTTAGGGATAGGTTTATGTATCGTTTTCAGTGGGATTGCTGTGTTGATCGCTTTCCCGCAAAGCGGTCTGGCATCCGCGCGTTTTGCTCCACTGACGCCGGGGTTGGCGATTTCGCCCGGCTACAGCGTGGACGTGGATCCGGGCGATGTGGTGGATTACGTCCACACGATCACCAATACCGGCACTTCTGACGCTGTCTACGGTTTTCAACTCAGCGCGTCGGAGGGGTGGAGCGCGGAATTCTTCACTGCGACGTATCCCGGTGGAACGGCGCTGCTGCCTCTACCTCTACAGGCTGGTGAATCAATGACGGTGGGCGTGCGGTTGACCGTCCCCGCTGAAGTTGCCGGCGGTGTCGTGAATACCACAACGGTCACGGTGACAGCGTTCTACGAAGACGCTCCGTACACTTTCGCGGCAGTTGACGATGTCGCTGTCGTCAGGAGCGTCGTCCACTTGACGTATGTTTATCTGCCGTTGGTGATGCGGCAATATGCTCCGCTGGCGAACGGCGACTTCTCCAACGGACTGACAGGTTGGACCCGGTCGGGTACGCTCGGTTCGTCTGTGGCTTATGATCCCAATCAGCCGAGCAACATCGTTGCGCTGTTAGGCAATCGCGGCTACGCCTGTTGGAACGGCGTCCCTATCGGCTACGGCGGCATTGAGCAATACTTCGTCGCGCCGCGTGCGCCGGCCGGGCGATCCGTGTATGTTCTCTTTCGCTATCGCATCTACACCAACGATCGCAACGTCGGCTTGACGGATAAATACGACACCTTTGATGTTCTCGTCAATGGCGAGTTGAAGCTCCGCGATGCGAACGAGATTTATTTCGACGAATGTAACGTTCCGCTTTATGATTTGGGATGGCGCGCGGGCGACATCAACCTGGGTGAAGGCGGCGCAGGGATCACGTTGGCGTTGCAAGTGCATAACCGCGCCGATCAGTTCTACAACACCTACGTTTACGTTGATGACGTCAGAATTGTCATCCAGTAGCCGGCCATAAGCGCAGGTTTTCATTGGAGGAGGGTGCAGATGGCGTTTTGTACAACCTGTGGCGCTCAACAGCCTGATGATGCGGCGTTTTGCGCGATTTGTGGCGCTGCGTTGAAGATCGCCGCGCCGCCGCCGCCGTCGTCTGTGACGTGCCCACGCTGCGGCGCGCAGTTGGAACCCGACAGCCTCTTCTGTGACATGTGCGGCGCGTCGTTGGGCCGCGCGGACGCCGGCGTGTTCCGTCCGCCGACCGAATCCCTGGCGCAGCTTGAGGCCGCCGTTCACCCCGCCCCGGCTGCTTATGCGCCAGCGCCCGGGCCGGCGCAACCTCGCCTCGTCGTCCAGGACAGCCAATCGCCGCTGTACCTCCCGCAGGATAAGGCGGAAATTATCATCGGGCGCGACGATCCGATCAGCAATTTGTACCCCGACATTGACTTGACCGACTATGGCGGGGATAAGACTGGCGTATCCCGGCAGCACGCGCGCATTTTCTCGCAGGGTGGGCGATTCTTCCTTGAGGACCGGAACAGCACCAATCACACATATCTGAACGAACAGGTGCTCGAACCCTGGCAACCTTACCTGCTGCGCAGCGGCGATGAGATTTGTTTCGGACGTCTGAAAGTGCGTTTTTACCTTTAACGCTGAAGTTTGCGCGTGATTTTCAGGACACGGTTCTTTGGGGCTTTACGTGGTGATTGAAAACGGTTTTAGTTTCTGTCACGAATTACACGAATTTTCACTAATTTTTTCGCTTTTCGTGTGAATTCGTGAAATTCGTGACTA
>DAOUAQ010000293.1:0-4519 GCA_034433375.1 Anaerolineae bacterium
GGCTCTATCGGCGCGGCTTACGCCGTGAGCGCCACCGGCGCGGCGGCCATCGGCGCCATCGCCGAGAAACCGGATGTCTTCGGCAAGGCGCTGATCTTCGTCGGTCTGGCCGAAGGTGTGGCCATCTACGGGTTGATTATCGCCTTCATCATCCTCAACCGCTAACACAAAAGCGCGCGGGCGCGAGAGCAAAGACGATGAAACTGATGGTCATTGGTCACCAGGATGCCGTGCGCGGGTTCGCGCTGGTCGGCGTGGAAGGGCAGATTGTCACCACGAGCGAAGCGGTCAACCAGGCCCTCGACGCCGCGTTGAACGACAAGAGCATCGGCATCATCCTGGTCACAGAGGAAGCGGCAGCCCTGGCCCGCCAGCGTGTGGACCGGCTCACGGCCCACAGCACCATCCCGCTGGTGGTCGAGATTCCTGGACCAGGGGGACCACAGGCCGACCGTCCGGCGCTCAGCGAGGTCATCCGGCGAACTACGGGAGTACGAATATGATAGGGCGAGACAAAGTTAAAGTGCTCGAGCAGGCCATCATGGAGACCGCGCAACAGGAGGCGCAGGCGATCCTGGACGAAGCGCAGGCCAAAGCGGACAGCATCCGCAAACAAGCGCAGGCCGACGCCGATGTCGAACGTGAGCGCATCCGGCAAGAAGCGCGCCAAGCGGCAGAGCGCTATATCGCTCAGGCCATCGCCAAGGCGCAACTGGAAGCGCAGATGCTCAAGCTGCAACGCCGCGAGCAACTGTTGACCCGCACCTTCGACAAAGCGCGCGGACAATTGCGTTCGATCCCGCAGCAACCGGATTACGCGACAATCGTGCGCGGCCTGATCGAAGAAGCCGTGACCTACCTGGGAGACGAGGTTTTCGTCATCCATGCCGATGCTGCCACAACGCGCGTGCTGGATGACGCCGTCCTGGCCGACCTGGCGCAGACGCTCAACGTGCGCCTTGAATGTGGCGAGCCACTCGAAACAGGGACCGGTGTTGTGCTGAGCACCTCGAACGAGCACCGCCGCTACGACAACACGCTGGAAACCCGGCTGACACGCCTACAAAACAACGTGCGCACCGCTGTCTACCACATTCTGGCAGGGGAGGCTTGATGAGCACGCAGATCGGTGAAGTGATATGGATCAATGGACCGGTGATCCGCGCGCGGGGATCGCAGCACATCGGTATGCTGGAAGTGGTCGAAGTCGGCGACGAGCATCTGATCGGCGAAATCATCGGGCTGGAACGCGACGTGATCACCGTGCAGGTTTACGAAGAGACCTCCGGCCTACGGCCGGGCGCGCCCATTTTTAGCACGGGATACCCGCTCTCCGTCGAACTGGGGCCGGGCCTGCTGCAAAGCATCTTCGACGGCATCCAGCGCCCGCTGCCGGTATTGGAATTGCGCAGCGGCGCGTTCATCGGACGGGGCATCAAAACCACGCCGCTCTATCGCAAGCAGAAGTGGGCCTTCACACCGCGCGTCGAGGTGGGCGCGCACGTGCAAGGCGGCGCGCTCCTGGGGACGACGCCGGAAACCGCCCTCATCGAACATCGCGTGCTGACGCCGCCGGAGGCCGCAGGGACCCTCACATGGGTTGCGCCGGAGGGCGAATACACCATCGTGGACCCCATCGCCCGGCTGCAAACGCCGCGCGGCGAGCAGGAGATCACGATGCTGCGCCGGTGGCCGGTGCGCCGCCCGCGTCCCTACCGCCGTCGCCTTCCCCCTACCCAGATGCTGGTCACGGGGCAGCGGGTGCTGGACACCTTCTTCCCCATGGTCAAAGGCGGGACGGCGGCCATTCCGGGGGGGTTCGGGGCCGGCAAGTGCGTCACCGGGGATACGCTCGTGCTCTTGGGCGATGGGACGCTCCGGCCCATTGCCGAACTGTTCGCCGAATACAATGGCCGGGGTCGGCAAGTCACACAGGGCGTCGAGTCTTATACCTACCTCGACGCGCCGCTCTGCCTCTTCTCTCTGGAGGACGGCAACCTGACGCCACGCAGCGCCGACGTCATTTACAAGGGCATGGCCGACGAGGTCATCCGCATAACAACGCGCAGTGGCCGTAAGGTAGAAGTCACACCGGTGCATAAGTTGCATGTCGTGACGCCAGAACTAGAGATCAAGACCAGTGAAGCCCGCTCATTGAGAGTCGGCGACTATCTGGCGACGCCACGGCGGATTCGCGTGGAAGGACAAACGCAAACATTGAACCCGTTCGAATTGTTCGATCATGCGCGTGTGTGCGATCCGGCTGTCTTGGCGAAAATCCCCTCTCTGATGAACGAGCTGGTGGCCCGCTATGGCGGTACATTGTCCGGCCTGGAAGCCATGCTGGAAACCCCTTATCATCTGCTGATCGAGTATCGGATGGGCCGGAATCGCCCCCCCCTTGAATTTGTACGGCGGTTGGCAGAACTGACGAACCAGGATCTGGCAGTAGAATGGATCAAAGGCGAACGCCGAGGCGCGCTAACGCGCATCCCGCCCAATGTAGATGGAGATTTCGCCGAGTTCTTGGGTCTATTGCTGGCCGATGGTCATTTGAACCCCAGCACGGTCATCTTCTTCAATGCAGACGAAGCGTTGTTGACGCGCTTTGCAGCGTTGGGGCAGCGACTGTTCGGCCTGGAACCGCAACGGTTCATCGCGCGCACCGTTCCAGCCGTCTGTTTCCATAGCGCGATTCTAACCAGGCTGATGGCGCGCCTGGGCATACCTGAGTCCGGCCGCCGCAAGTCGCGCACGTGTTCGGCGCCGGCAGTCATCCTCAAGTCGCCGGAGCCAATCATCGCCCGTTTTCTGGCCGCCTACTTTTCGTGCGACGGGAGCATAGGGCAAAAGAAAAAAGACCTGGAATACTCGACGGCCAGCCAAACTATGGCGGCGGGCCTCTCTTATCTCCTGACGCGACTGGGGATTCTGCACAACCTGTCGTCCAGAACGATAAAGGGATGGGAATACTTTCGCCTGACGGTGCGCGGTAAGGAAGAGATCGGGCGGTTCTACGCCGCCTGCCGGCCGCAAGGCGGCGAGCCGCACACAAAGAAGTGGGATCAAATTGCCGCTCACCTGAATGATGGCAAAGGCAAATATACAGCGGTTGATGTTGTCCCGGCCGGACCTGAGGTAGTACAGGTAGCCTACCGGGCCGTCGGTAGCCCGCGCAGCGAATTCGCCGCGCACGGCGTTCACATCTCCAATTATCTCTATGGCGGCGAAAAAATGTCGGCTGCAACGTTCCGGCAGTTTGCGGCGCTGTCTGATTCTCCACTCATCAAACGCTTTGCGGATGCCTTGGAGTCCATTTTCTGTGATCCCATTGCCGAAATCGAAACCCTCCCTGGCCCCCATGACGTGTACGATTTCACCGTACCCGGCGCGCATAACTTTGTTGGCGGCAGGGGCGCTCTGATCCTGCACAATACGATCACCCAGCATCAAGTCGCCAAGTGGAGCGACGCCGACGTGGTCATCTACGTGGGGTGCGGGGAGCGCGGCAACGAGATGACCGAAGTGCTGCAAGAATTCCCGGAACTGGTCGATCCACGCAGCGGGCGTTCGCTGATGGAGCGCACGATCCTCATCGCCAACACCTCGAATATGCCGGTGGCCGCCCGAGAGGCCAGCGTCTACACCGGCATCACCCTCGCCGAGTATTACCGCGATATGGGCTACCACGTCGCCATCATGGCCGACTCCACGTCACGGTGGGCCGAGGCGCTGCGCGAGATTTCGGGCCGGCTGGAAGAGATGCCGGCCGAGGAGGGGTATCCCGCCTACCTGGCGGCCCGGCTGGCGGAGTTCTACGAGCGCGCCGGCCGCACGATCACGTTGAGCGGGGCGGAAGGCTCGGTCAGCATCATCGGCGCGGTTAGCCCGCCCGGCGGCGACTTCTCCGAGCCGGTCACGCAGCATACCAAACGCTTCATCCGCTGTTTTTGGGCCTTGGACAAAAGCCTGGCTTCGGCGCGGCACTTCCCGGCCATCAACTGGCTGGATAGCTACAGCGAGTACGTGGATGAAGTCGCCAATTGGTGGCAAGGCCAGGGATACGCCGACTGGTACACGCTCCGCACGCAGGCTATGGAGATCCTGCAACGCGAAAGCCGTTTGCAACAGATCGTCAAACTCGTCGGGCCGGATGCGCTGCCCGACGACCAACGGCTGATCCTGGAAACGGCGCGGCTGCTGCGCGAGGGGATTCTGCAACAAAGCGCCCTGGACGCGGTTGACGCTTACGCCGCTGTGGAAAAGCAAATCCGTATGCTGCGCGCCATCCTGCGCTATCACGACCGCGCCGCGCGTATCGTCGCCAAGGGGTGCCCGATCATCCTGCTGCACAATCTGCCCATCGTCAACACCCTGGTGCGGATGAAGACCAACATCCCCAACGACGCCCTGGGTCAAATGAATGCGCTGATGGTCGATTTGGACACACAAATGGATCAATTGGAACGGGAGTATGCGTAGGAAGCGTTCAGCTATCAGCGATTAGCGATCAGCAAGG
>DAOUAQ010000294.1:0-2085 GCA_034433375.1 Anaerolineae bacterium
AAGTGTCGCTACCGGCTGGATTTATGATGGAGGCGTCGATGCGGTTTGCTGATGATTCCAGAATTGGGCGTCCTTTCGCCAAAGACCCGGCGGTCGTGCGTTTCGCCGGGGGCTACTGGCTCTATTACTCCTTGCCGCCTTTTGGGGATGGGAGCGTGGGCGATGGATGGGCAATCGGCATCGCCCGCAGCGACGATCTCGACACGTGGCGTAAAGTTGGTGAGATCATTCCGCAGGCTGACTATGAGCGCAACGGTCTGTGCGCGCCGGGCGCTATCGTTTTGGCGGACAGAGTTCATCTGTTTTATCAGACCTATGGCAATGGCCCCAAAGACGCGATCTGTCACGCGGTTTCCGAGGATGGCCTGCACTTTGTTCGGGATACCACCAATCCGATTTTTGCTCCGATGGGCGCATGGACAGTGGGGCGCGCCATTGATGCGGATGTCGTCGTTCACGAGGACCGGCTACTGCTCTACTTCGCCACGCGCGATCCCGCGATGCGCATCCAGATGCTCGGCGTGGCGGCTGCGTCGCTCGCTTCCGGCTTTGGCCGCGACAGTTGGACGCAACTGTGCGCTGCGCCGATCCTCAAGCCGGAGTTGCCGTGGGAGCAGGAGTGCATCGAAGCGCCGGCCGTCTGCAAACACGGCGGTGTGTTCTTTATGTTCTACGGCGGCGCGTACAACAACAAACCGCAGCAAATTGGCTGCGCGACGAGCGCCGACGGCGTGCGCTGGCAGCGATTGTCGGATGCGCCCTTCCTGCCCAATGGCGCGCCGGGAACATGGAACGCCAGTGAATCGGGCCACCCGTTTGTCTTCGTGGATGACGATGGCGCAACGTCTCTCTTCTTCCAGGGGAATAACGATATGGGGAAGACCTGGTATCTCTCGCGGAAACGCATTGGCTGGCAGAGCAATCGACCTTACCTGATGGAGGAATAGCAAGAAAGCAAGACATCTGCTGGTCTGAACCCCGTGAAACGTATGAACAACGCCGCCAGCTCTATCTGGAAATCTGCGCCGCAGATTCACATTCAGCGCGGAGATGAACGACTTGTTTTGAACTTTGATAGGACGCAGATCAACGCGGATGCGCGCTGATTTTTTCTGAGGAATCTGCGTATATCTGCGAAAATCAGCGTCCACATACAAATACACATTCTGTTGGAGGTTAGTCTATGTCATCCGTCAAAGTTACGATTATTGGCGCGGGCAGCGTCGTCTTCTCTCTCGGGCTGGTGAAAGACCTGTGCCTCACCGAGGGATTGAAAGGCAGCATGGTCCATTTCATGGACATCAACGAGGAGCGGTTGGATGTCGTCTACCGGTTGGCGCAGCGTTACGCCGAAGACCTGGGTGCGGATCTCAAATTCGCGCGCACGCTGGATCGGGCAGAGTCGCTGCAAGATGCGGACTTCGTCATCAACACAGCGACAGTCACGCACAACGAGTATTTTGCGAAGCGGCGCCGTGAACTGGCGGCGCAGTACGGTTATTTCTACGGTCATACCGGGATGCCGGAGTATCACAATCTGCAATTGATGCTCGACGTGGCGCAGGATGTGGAGGTCATCGCCCCGGAAGCGTGGATTCTGCAAGCCGGCAACCCCGTCTTCGAGGGGACGACGCTGATGGGCCGTGAAACCGACGTGAAGGTGTGCGGGCTTTGTCACGGACACTACGGCTATCGCGGCGTCGCGCGCACGATTGGCCTCGATCCCGACAAGGTGACGTGGCAAGCGCCCGGCCTCAATCACAACATCTGGCTGACGCACTTTTATTACGAAGGCCAGGATGCCTATCCCATTCTGGACAAATGGATTGCCGACAATATCGAGCAGTACTGGGCCGATCACAAGGACACCGGCGTCTCGGCGCAATGGTCGCCGGCGGCGATTCACCAGTACAAGCTATACGGTCTGTTCCCCATTGGCGACACGCCGCGCACCGGCGGGTGGTGGTATCACACCGATCTGGAGACGCGCGCGCGGTGGTACGGCGCGGGCGGCGGCGGCGACACCCCGGAGGGCCGCGAGCGCATCCTGCGCGAGAAAGAGGAGCAGTACGCGAAGATGAAGAC